>DVLI01000019.1 GCA_018715595.1 Candidatus Caccoplasma merdavium
AGGCCGTAGTTGGCGAGCGAAACGGCGACGTTGGCTTCACCACCGCCGAAAGTAGCGGTAAATTCTTTGGCTTGTGAAAAACGGAGATAGCCGGGAGTTGCCAGACGCAACATGATTTCCCCGAAGGTAACGACTTTTTTGCTCATAGCAGTTTGTCTTTTTTTATGTCAGAAAAATCTGAAAAATATACAAATGTGAATTAGTGTACAAAGATATTTGTTTTTCTTGGAAATAATAAATTTCGCGTCAAAAAACTTGTAATTCTTATGATTTCTTTCCCGCAGGGCTACTCATTTTGCGGATTGTGGTCGATATATTTCTTTACGGTCTTGAAAAGATTGGAGGCGAAAACGAAATTATTTAAATTTTCGTTGGTCGAAGTGAAGATGTCGACTTTGTTCCCGACCCATTCCTTTTTTCCTTGGCTGAGGAAGATGATGTTCTCGCCGATGCCCAGCACCGAGCTCATGTCGTGGGTGTTGATGATGGTGGTGATGTTGTATTCGCGCGTGATGTCGCGAATCAGTTCGTCGATGAGAATCGACGTCTGGGGGTCGAGTCCCGAGTTGGGCTCGTCGCAGAAGAGGTATTTGGGATTGAGGGCGATGGCGCGGGCGATGGCGACCCGTTTTTGCATACCGCCGCTTATCTCCGACGGATATAGCTTGTCGGCACCCGACAGGTTGACGCGCTCGATGCAGAACCGTGCCCGTTTTTCCCGTTCGGCGGCCGATTGGCGGGTGAACATTTTGAGCGGGAACATGACATTTTCGAGCACCGTGAGGGAGTCGAACAGGGCCGATCCTTGGAACAGCATGCCTATCTCGCTGCGCAATGTCTTTATTTCAGACGCATTCATGCGCAGGAAATCTTTTCCGTCATAGAGCACTTCGCCCGAGTCGGGGTGCAGCAGACCTACAATCGATTTCATCAGGACGGTCTTGCCCGAGCCGCTTTTCCCGATGATGAGATTGGTCTTCCCTTCGTAGAATTGGGCAGAAACGTCATCTAAAATAGTGCGGCCGTCGAATTTCTTGACGATATGTTTTACCTCAATCATTGTAACAGCAGTTTAGTAAGTATCACATCGAGCAGAAGTATCATGACGCTGCTCACTACCACCGAGTCGGTACTGGCCTTTCCTACTTCGAGCGCCCCGCCCTTTACCCGGTAGCCGAAGTAGGAGGCCACGCTGCTGATGATAAAGGCGAAGAAGAGCGACTTGATGATGGTGTACCAGATATAATATTCGACGAAGTAGGATTGCAGTCCGTAGATGTAGCGCGAGGCCGGAATGATGTCGGTAAACAGCGCGACGACATAGCCGCCGAAAAGGCCGGCAAACATGCTGAACACCACCAGTACGGGAATAAACACCACCATGGCTGCGATTTTGGGGAGAATCAAATAGTTGGCCGAGTTGACCCCCATGATGTCGAGGGCGTCGATTTGTTCGGTAACCCGCATGGTGCCGATTTCAGAGGCGATGTTCGAGCCTATCTTTCCGGCCAGCAGCAGGCACATGATCGACGACGAAAATTCGAGCAACAGGGTGTCTCGGGTCACGAGTCCCACGGTGTAGGCCGGCAGCAGGGGGGAGGAGACGTTGAGTTGCGTCTGTATGGTGATGACCGCGCCGATGAAGAGCGAGATGGTGACAACAATGGCAATCGATCCGATGATGAGCATGTATGCCTCGTCCTTGAAACGCCTGAAAAACTCGCTCCACCGGTCGGGCTTGGAGAAAATTTTTCCCAACAGTAAAATATAGTCGCCGAATCGGTGCAGCGATTGGAAAAGCATCTTCATAAAAATGTGCGTTTTTAGAGGTTCCCTCAGAATGTTGTCGGAAACCGTTGCAAACTTACCAAAAGTTGCCCGAATATACGAATAAAATCGAAAGAATTACTTCTCCGCTCTTCAATAATGGGCTCGTTACTATATCGTTGTGGGGGAAATTAAAGACGCGGATCCGGTTTTTGTCAGCGCTCCGATCTTCTGACCGGGCGGCCATGGGGGGTGAATGCTTTTGACCTCCTGAATTGCGTATGGAACCGATTGTTTTAGATGGGATTCCCGCATGCCGACCCTTGCCCTGCAACGGGAACGATTTTTATGATATTCGCGAATCACGGGGTTATTACAGCGTCGATGGTGATGGCCGTATGGCGTGGAATGAGTGGGGCTCTTGTTTCCCTGCGGGAATTTTTCATGCCCGGTTTTTTGATGGGCCTGGCATCTGTAAAAATGGTAGTTTTTACCGGATTTTGGATAGTCGTTTGTCGGAGAAACAAATCTACTTTTGCACCATACCGGGTGACGAAAAATCTCCCGGTCCTCATTCTCAACCGATGGATATGAAAAAAATCTTATTTCTTGCTTGGGCTCTGCTTGCAATGGTGGAAGCAGGAGCCGCGAATCGACAACTTTCTGAAAAATCTACGACTATGAGCAAATTGGCGAATGACACGCGCGTGTTTGCAATCGACCCGGCTATCGATGTGCAGGGCGTGCGTTTTAAAAATCGTTTTGGCATCGAGCTGGCCGGGCATCTCTATCTGCCAAAGAATTTTGATTCTTCTAAAAAATATGCCGCTATTGCGGTGAGTGGTCCCTTCGGGGCGGTCAAGGAACAGGCTTCGGGCTTGTATGCCCAGGAGATGGCGCGCCGGGGCTTCGTGACGATGGCGTTCGATCCCTCGTTTACGGGCGAGAGCGGTGGCGAGCCGCGCTATGTGGCCTCGCCCGACATCAATACCGAGGATTTCTCGGCGGCGGTCGATTTTCTCTTGCTGCTCGATTTTGTCGATGCCGGGCGCATCGGTATCATCGGCATTTGCGGTTGGGGCGGGTTGGCGTTGAACGCCGCGGCCATCGATACCCGCATCAAGGCGACGGTTACCTCGACGATGTATGACATGAGCCGGGTAAATGCCAAGGGCTATTTCGATGCCATGGATGCCGATGCCCGTTATGAACTGAAACGGCAACTCAATGCACAACGCCTTGACGATGCCCGTAACGGTGCGTATGCTTTGGCCGGCGGCGTGGCCGATGCCTTGCCCGATGACGCCCCATGGTTTGTCAAGGATTATCACGCCTATTACAAGACGCCGCGGGGGTATCACCCTCGCTCGCTCAACTCCAACGGCGGCTGGAACAAGACCTCGGCGCTCTCGTTTATCAACACACCTCAGCTGGCATACAGCGACGAGATACGCGGTGCCGTGCTCATGATTCACGGCGAGAAGGCGCATTCGCGCTATTTCAGCGAAGACGCGTTCAAGCAATTGAAGGGCGACAACAAGCAGCTCCTGATTGTCCCGGGTGCCACCCATGTCGACCTTTATGACAATTTCGAGAAAATACCCTTCGACAAGATAGAGACTTTTCTTGATACGTTCCTTAGATAATGCCGGACCCGACCGGCAGGTGTGCGACTCGGTTTAGCCATGAGAAAAGTGTGTCGCATGCATTTCTCGGCGTTGCCTTCGATAAGACGAAGGCAACGCTTTTTTTTGAGCGGCGCGGTGAAAATGAAGCGGGAAAATTTTCCAGGTGTCGCATTCCCTTTTTGTCGGCTTTTCCGGGGTCTCTGTTCTTGTAAAGCCGGGGACCTGTCATGTAAAAAAAGTGTGAATCGTGCGGCAATTCAGCGAAAATCGTTACCTTTGCCACCAATGAAAATTTTCGCCTCCATAAAGCCGTTTTTTCATCGTCCGAAGGTAAATCTGCCTTCGCCCGAGGAGATGGAACATCTTGCCGCCGAAGGCAAGATGGTGCTTCGTACCGAAGACCTTGTCAAGAAATACGGGCAACGCACGGTGGCCAATCACGTCTCCATCAACGTGCGTCAAGGCGAAATCGTGGGTCTTTTGGGCCCGAACGGCGCGGGAAAGACGACGACTTTCTACATGACCACGGGGCTGATAACGCCCAATGAAGGCCGCATTTTCCTCAATGACCTCGACATTACCACGTTTCCCGTTTACCGGCGGGCGCAATATGGCATCGGTTATTTGGCGCAGGAGGCGTCGGTGTTCCGCAAACTCTCGGTCGAAGACAATCTCATCGCCGTCTTGCAGATGACCGGCAAGAGCAAGGAATATCAGAAAGAGAAACTCGAAAGCCTCATTGCCGAGTTCCGTCTCGAAAAAGTGCGCAAGAATCTCGGCGACCGCCTCTCGGGTGGTGAACGCCGACGCACCGAGATAGCCCGTTGCCTGGCCATCGACCCCAAGTTCATCATGCTCGATGAGCCCTTTGCCGGGGTCGACCCCATTGCTGTCGAAGATATTCAGTATATCGTGTATAAGCTGAAAGAGAAAAACATCGGCATTCTCATTACCGACCATAATGCGCCTGAGACACTGAGTATTACCGATCGAGCCTATCTGCTTTTCGAGGGGAAGATTCTTTTTCAGGGTACGTCGGAAGAGCTGGCCTCCAACCCCGTGGTGCGGGAAAAATACCTGGGGCGCAATTTCATCTTCCACCGCAAAAAGTTCGACCACCTCGAAGGCAAGTAACCTCCCGGCCGCTTGTTCAAGCGCCGATTCCACAATGTATGCGTGTCGGAAGCCTTACGGCAAGAGCTGTTGGCTTTCGATATTTTTTTGCCGGATAAGCCGATAACGCAGTATGCCGATGGTGACAACCGTCAGTATCATGCCGGCGATAACCCACCCTATGTCTCCTTTTTCCGTGCCGAGCGTATCGATGAGCGTTCCCTCTTCGGCCCCTTTTTGCATATACGCTCCTATGACCGACAGGCTGTTGTTGAGTGCGTGCGCGATGACCGGCAGCCAAATGTTTCCCGACCATACCAGCAAATATCCGAAGAACGCCCCCAACAGCATGCGGGGCACAAATCCGTAGAACTGGAAGTGTACCGCGCTGAAAAGTATGGCTGTCGTCCACACGGCGATATGCGGGTCGTGGAACTTGTTGAGGAAAAGACGTTGCAAGATGCCCCTGAAAACAAACTCCTCGCCGATGCCGGTGAGAATGCCCACAATCAATATCATCACCAGGAGCTCGGCCAGGTTCGACATTTGCATCATCTCTGCGGTCAATGATTGCGCGTTGGCTTCCTGTGTCTTCAACCACGCTTCAAGGCCCGAGAGCGACGACGGGAAAGTTATTGATTCGTTCCACTCGATGATGAGGTTCATGGCCGGAATGGCAAAAAACAGGCAGAGTGCGATGCCGGCGATGGCTCCGGCACGAGGCGCATGGTCGGCTTGCAGGTATTTTATCGGATTCCCTCCGAATAGATAGGCCGCGCAAAGAGCCGGACAGATAAAGAGCAGCAGGTCTTGTATCGTGAGGGCGATGCGGGTGAGGGTGATGCCCGAGACCGTCAGGGAGAGAGCAATCGTGACAAGTGATGTGAGGCAGAAGAATAATAATTCAATACCGATGAAAATCAGGAATTTGGTTCCGAAGGAGGCTCGCGCCAAGTGGTTGTAGAGAATGCGCATGACAGAATTTTAAAATGAGGTTGAGTGTGAAATGACAAGGCTGGCGATGAGCAGGAGGGTAAACAGCAGTTGGTTTCGGGCCGTGGCGCCCAGTATGGGGTTGAGAGCACGTCCCGACAGACGGCCAATTTTCAGGTAGCAACCGATGTGCGCCAGCAAGTAGGGCAGTGGCAGGACTCCGCCTATGGGGCCGGCGGCAATCCATATGGGGGTGGTGAGAGCCACGGCCGCGATGCCGTTGAGAAGATAGACGGTGCGGGCGACGGGTCGACCGAAGAGGACGACGGTCGTATGTTTGCCGGCGGCACGGTCGTCGTCGACATCGCGGTAGTTGTTCACGATGAGTATGTCGACCGAGAGCAGCCCCATGGCCGCACTGCACAGGAACACGTCGAGATTGAACGTCAGCGCCTGGACATAGTAGGAGAGGTTTACCGCCACCAGCCCGAAGAAGACCCATACCGTGAGGTCGCCCAGCCCGTGATAGGAGAGCGGGTAGGGGCCGGCCGAGTAGGCCAGTGCCGCTATTGCAATGATGGCCCCGGCTGCCACGAGCCACCACCCGCCGACGGGTATGAGCAGGCAACCCAGCAGGCAGGCGATGCCCAGCGTCACGACGGTGGCGGCCAGCATGGCGCGCGGCGAGATGTCGCCCGCCGCCACGGCGCGGCGGGGCCCCACGCGGTCGGCTTTGTCGCTGCCCTTGCGGTAGTCGAAATAGTCGTTGCCGAAGTTCGAGGCAATCTGTGCCAGCAGGGCAAAAAAGAAACATGTCGCGGCCATGCCCCAATGCGCTTTCCCATGCGCCCAGGCCATGGCCGTGGCTATCAGCACGGGGCTCACCGATGTGGCCCATGTGCGCGGGCGGGCGGCTTCGACCCATATTTTGAGGCGGTTTGCCGGAGTGTCGTTCATGTCGATAAATGAAGATTTTTCCAAAAGTACGGATTTATGATGAAACCCGCGAGGAGGAGATGAAAATTTTTCCTACATTTGACACAAAATTGATACATCAAATCTCAATCTTATGTTTTCAGGAATAGTAGAAGAGGCTGCCCCGGTGGTTGCATTGCGTCGCGAACAGGGAAACCTGCACCTGACTTTGTCGTGCAGTTTTACCCAAGAGTTGAAAATAGACCAAAGCGTGGCACATAACGGTGTGTGCCTGACCGTGGTAAGCATCGATGGCGATACCTACACGGTGACCGCCATACAGGAGACCCTCGACCGGAGTAATCTGGGACGGTTGCAAGTCGGCGACAAGGTGAACCTCGAACGCAGTATGCTCATGAACGGTCGTCTCGACGGACACATCGTGCAGGGACATGTCGATTGCACCGCCCGTTGCACCCGTGTCGAAGAGGCCGACGGCAGTTGGTATTATACCTTTATATATAACTCCACGCCCGAAATGGTGCGCGAGGGTTACACGACGGTCGAGAAAGGTTCCATTACGGTCAACGGCGTGAGCCTCACCGTGTGCAATTCGCAGCCCGGCAGTTTCCAGGTGGCCATCATACCCTATACCCATGAGCATACCAATTTCCACCAAATTGTCGAAGGCAGTGTGGTGAACCTCGAATTTGACATCATCGGCAAGTACATCAGTCGCATCATGACCTACGGAAAATAGAACTTGCAACAGCTGCATTATGGAACGATTCCTTGAATTGGCGGCTCGTCGCCAAAGCGACCGGCGGTTCGATGCCGGTCGGCCGGTAGAGCGGGAAAAGATAACCCGCATTGTCGAGGCGGCACGTTTGGCTCCGTCGGCCTGCAACTCCCAGCCGTGGCATTTTGTCGTGGTGGACGACCCTGATACCAAGAACCGGGTGGCCGATGCTGCCGCCAACCGGGTGTTGGGCATGAATCATTTTACCAAGCAGGCGCCCGTGCATCTGCTCCTTGTTGAGGAGTCGGGCAATCTCACTTCCACGCTTGGCGGTTGGGTCAAAAGCAAACACTTTCCCCACATCGACATCGGCATAGCGGCGGCCCATGTGGCGCTTGCTGCGGCCGATGAAGGGTTGGGGTCGTGCATCGTCGGCTGGTTCGACGAGGCCGCCGTGCGCAAGGTGCTGGGAATCCCTTCGGGCAAACGCGTGTTGCTCGACATCGTAATCGGTTACTCTCTCGACCCGCTGCGCGAAAAGTCGCGTCGCCCCTTGTCTCAGGTCGTCTCGCATAATCGTTACGGTGACCCTTATGACGAATAATCGGCCAAACCCTTTGTGAAGCAGGTTTTTTACTTTATTTTTGCAAAGAAATACATACACTATGAGCGACCAACGTTATAACTTGCGAGGCGTGTCGGCCTCGAAAGAAGATGTGCACAACGCCATCAAGAACATCGACAAAGGCATTTTCCCCAAAGCCTTCTGCAAGATTATTCCCGATATTTTGGGCGGAGACCCCCTTTATTGCAATATCATGCACGCCGACGGTGCCGGGACGAAATCGTCACTGGCCTACATGTATTGGCGCGAGACGGGCGACCTCTCGGTGTGGAAAGGCATTGCCCAAGATGCTTTGATCATGAACATCGACGACTTGTTGTGCGTGGGTGCCACCGATAACATTCTGGTATCTTCGACCATCGGCCGCAACAAGTTGCTGGTGCCGGGCGAAGTGATTTCGGCCATCATCAACGGTACCGACGAGTTGCTGGCCGAGTTGCGCGACATGGGCGTCGGCGTCTATGCCACCGGCGGGGAGACTGCCGATGTGGGCGACCTGGTGCGTACCATCATCGTCGACAGTACCGTGACCTGTCGCATGAAACGCAGCGATGTTGTCGACAATGCCCACATACGGCCCGGCGATGTGATTGTGGGCATGGCCTCCTACGGGCAAGCCACTTATGAGAAATCATATAATGGCGGTATGGGCAGCAACGGGCTGACTTCGGCGCGCCATGATGTCTTTGCCAAATATTTGGCCGAGAAATATCCCGAGAGTTACGATGCCGCCGTGCCCGATGAATTGGTCTATTCGGGCAAGCTGAAATTGACCGATGCCATTGCCGAGCTGGGTATCGATGCCGGCAAACTGGTTCTCTCTCCCACACGCACTTATGCGCCGGTCATCAAGAAGGTGCTCGATGAGTTGCGCCCCCAAGTGCACGGCATGGTACACTGTTCGGGCGGTGCGCAGACCAAGGTGATGCACTTTGTCGAAAATATGCTGGTGGTCAAGAACAACCTCTTCCCGGTACCTCCTCTCTTCCGCATCATTCGCGAACAGTCGGGCACCGATTGGCAAGAGATGTATAAGGTATTCAACATGGGGCATCGCATGGAGGTGTATATCGCGCCCGAGTATGCCCAGACGGTTATCGACATTACCCGTTCGTTTGGCATCGATGCGCAGATTGTGGGGTATGTTGCTCCTGCCGAGAAGAACAAACTCGTCATCGAGTCGGAGTTTGGCCGTTTCGAATATTGATTTTGACAAGATATTGCGGCCTCTTTTTAGAACGTCCATTCCTATATAAAAGAGCCCCGTCGGGATTCCCGACGGGGCTCTTTCCGTTTTTTTTTTAGTCGTTTTGCCGTTAGGGCTTTGTCGTGACGCATTTGGAGTATTCCACCGTTCCGTCGGAATAGACCCGTTTCACGATTGTCACGCCGTTGTCGATTTCGGGCAAACGGGTACCGTTTATCGAATAATATTCGGTCTGCATTACCGTGCGAGTCGTTGATGTCTCGTCGAGCCGGCTTGGGTCGGTCGTGTTGAGGTCGACATCGCCCAACTGGTACACTTCGGCCGCAGCCAGCAGGAAGCAGCCGATGCCGAAATCTTCAAAGTCGGGAACGTGGGTGCGGGTTACCGGCTGTCCGTCTTCGGGCTTGGAGCCGCTGCCTTGCACATACCCCAGGAACCCGTCTTCCCCGACGGCTTGGTGGCAGAGGGCGTTCCAGCCCTTGACGACATGAGGAATGTAGGTCGTGCTGTCGAGAATGCCGCTGCGTATGCCGTAGGCCATGCCGGCCACGAAAAGTGCGGTGCCCGAGGTTTCAGGGCCTTCGGCTTCGGCCGACCCGTAGTTGGTCGGTGCGGCCAGGCTCACCGGCCAAAAACCGTCTTCGCGCTGGCAGGCGGCCAGGGCTTCCGATATGGCAACGAAGTCGGTGATGTATTGCTCTTTGTGGCACAAGGTGTCGGGTCCATACTGCATGACCCGCATCAGTGCCGTGTAGACCCACCCGTTGCCCCGCGACCAGTAGCAAGGCTTGTCGGTCTCGACCTTGTCGGTGTAGGGCGGGTCGAATTGATAGTCGCGGTACCACAGCCCGTCGCTTTCGTTGAACAGGGGAGAGCCTTTCCCTTTGCCCGTGCTCGATTGCCCGGCATCGCCGTGCTTGTCGCGGGTGAACATATACATCTTATACATGTATTCGAAGTAGCGGTCGTCGTTCTCGATGCGCCCCAACTGGGCATAGATGGGCATGGCCATGTGTATGGCGTCGATCCAATACCAGTCGTCGATGCTTTGCCGCTCATACATCAATTTGTTGATGTGCGCGGTGATGTGCGTCTTGCGTATGGTCTGTGTGGTGTCGAGCAGGTACATGTCGAGGTAGGCCATGCCGCAGCAATGGAAGTCGGCATTGGAGGGCGCACTTGTGTCGTTCGAAATCCATTTGTGGAAGTCGCCCCATTCCTGCGTGTAGTCATACCAGCGCTCGATGGGAGTTTGTCGGTACATGGACATCAGCCCCTCGTAATAGACTCCGCGCGTCCAGATGCGGCTGTTGCGTTTCTTTCCTTCCACATAGGAATTGGTCGTGGGGTCGGGGTAGGTGCGCATGAAATAGTCGTTTACCAGCGAGGCGTAGTAAAATGTAGAGTCGCGCGAGATGACTTTTAGCGGGTCGGTTCCGGTCGTTTCTGCGGCCGACCACCCTGTTGCTCCGCACAAGAAAAACAGTGTGATGAGGATAGAACGGTGTTTAAACATGGTTAAAATCTTTTTCTGCAAATATATTGCATTATTATAGAAAATGCCGCTTTTAATACTTTAAATTCCCCCAAAAAAAGATTTTATAAGCGCAAAACTCGTAAAAGAATCAAAAAAAGTGGCTATGCCCCAAAAATAATGACAGTGAGTGTGTGTATTATCGTTTTTTTTCATACTTTTGTAGGTAAAAACGTTGAAATAATGTTGGATTCTCGCATAGAACACATAAATGCGACACTGGCGGAGCTGACCGAGCTGATGCAGCTTGTAGCAAAAAGTTACCCCGATGTGCCGGCCATTTTATGTAAAATTTCTCTCGAAAAGGGAGAACAGTTGTGTGAAGAGCTTCGGACATTAAACACTGTTAAAGAGAATGTTCCGTCTTTGGAACACACTGCCGGTGACGAAGAGTCGTCATCGTTTTCCGAAGAATGTGGCGCCGAAAAAAAATCTTCTCCTGTCTCTCCTCTGTCGGAGAATGAAAGCGGGGAGGTTTCGCCCTCGGCCGAGCAGGAAAATGCAGAAAAGGTAGATTTGTCTTGCCGAGAACCTGAAAGTCGCGATGAAGTCCCGGCCGTCCAACCCTCGCAAGAGGAGGCGGGAGAGGAAACGCCGCTCCCTGATGGAGCCTTGGGAAAAGATACCGCCGAGGTGCTTTTTGCATGGGATACCACCGAAGAAGAGTTTTGCCTGTTCGATCGGGTTCCCGATGCGCAAGCCGCCAAAGAGGAAGATGCCGTTGAGCAGAATCCGGTTTCGGAAATGAATATTGATACCCCCCAAACCGCGGAAGAATATCCGAAGGAGGACGAGCCGGAAGTGCCGGTTTCGACCGTAGCCACTCCGGGTGAAGAGGCCCCCGATGAAGAAGCCGGCGATGCACCTGTCGGAGATGACGCCGATGTTCACGGGCAAGTTATCCTTGAAAAGTCGGAATCGACACCGGAAGCCAATGTAGAAGTGGAGTCGCCATCTTCGATAGAAGAAGCGCACCCGGCCTATCGCGAGTTGCAAAAAATGATGAGTATCAACGACCGTTTTTTGTTCAGGAGGGAATTGTTCGATAGTGATGGCGAGTTGATGAGTCAAACCATCGACGCGCTGAATGACATAACGTCATACGAAGAGTCGTTGGCGTACCTGCACAGCCACTTCATGTGGGATTTTGAGTCGGAGACATTTGAATTGTTGCGTTCATTGTTGCAACAGCGTTTTGAACCGTAGCCCGATGTCGAAGCTCTATATAGTCCCCACCCCGATTGGCAATCTCGAAGACATGACGATGAGAGCCATCAAGGTTTTGCAGGAAGTCGATTGCATACTGGCCGAAGATACCCGCACCAGTGGGATATTGTTGAAACATTTCGATATAAAGACCCGCATGCAGTCGCACCACAAGTTCAATGAGCACAAGACCGTGGAGGCTGTTGTCGAGCGATTGTTGGCAGGAGAAACCATTGCGTTGATTTCCGATGCCGGAACGCCGGCCATATCCGACCCGGGATTCCTTTTGGTGCGAGAAAGCCGCAAAGCCGGAATCCCCGTCGAGTGCCTACCCGGGCCTACCGCCTTTGTCCCGGCATTGGTCGATTCGGGGTTGCCGTGCGACCGGTTTGCCTTCGAAGGATTCTTGCCGCAGAAAAAAGGACGGGCCACCCGCTTGGCCGAGTTGGCCGAAGAGTCACGGACGATGATATTTTACGAGTCGCCGTTCCGTCTGGTCAAGACCCTTGTGCAGATGGCCGAAGTGTTCGGCATCGGGCGGAATGTCTCGGTGAGTCGGGAAATCTCGAAAATTCACGAGGAGACTTTCAGCGGGACTTTCGAAGAGGTCATCGCTCATTATACCCAACAGGAACCTCGCGGCGAATGTGTCATCGTAGTAGCCGGAGATACCGAAGATAAAAAGGAGAAAACCAAGATAAAAGAAAAAGAAGATTAGACAATAACTCAAAAACAACTCTTAAAACAAGAAAATTATGAAAAAAGTAGTGTTAAGTATGGCTGCCCTCTCGATGCTTTTCATCGTAGCATGCCAGGGTCCCAAAAAAGAAATCGCACGTTTGCAATTTCAAAACGATTCCATCGCTCAAATCAATGCACGCTTGACTTCTGACATCGAAGAATTGCTGCAAATGATCGATGAAATCGAAACAAACTTCACTCAAATCAACAAAACCGAAGCTGCTTTGAACCAAGCTCAGGGCGAACGTCTGAAAGCCTCCATCGCTCAGATCATCGACCAGCTCAAAGACAACCAGGAAAAAATTGCCAACCTCGAAAAACAGGTAAAAAACCGCAATTACAGAATCTCTGGCTTGAATAAGACCATCGAGCGTCTCAAAGCCGAGAACGAAGAGAAAGCTGCCATGATCACCGCTCTCCAAGCCGAATTGGCTCAACGCGATGCTCAAATCAAAGAACTTGATGCTTCTATCGCTTCTTTGAACAGCAAACTCGATGCCCTCTCGAACGAGAACAAAGATCAACAAGATCAACTCAACGCTCAGGATCAAGCTCTCAACACCGTATTCTACACCATCGGTACCAAGAAAGAACTCAAAGCCAAAGGTATCCTCGAAGGTGGTATCCTCAAAGTGAAAACCCTCCAAGGTGTAGTAAACGATGCCGACTTTACCAAAGCCGACCTCCGCAACGTACCTTCAATTCCTCTGAATGTGAAGAAAGCTACGCTCATGACTTCGCACCCCGAAGGTTCTTACACTTTCGTAAAAGAAGGCAAAGTTATCACCGAGCTCTCTATCACCAACCCCGAGGAATTCTGGAGCGTATCGAAATATCTCGTAATCCGCATCTAATATAGCGGTAAAACGTGACCGTGCCTCCATTCCGTCATGTATTCATCGACCTCGATGATACGTTATGGGATTTTAAGAGCAATTCCTACCGGGCCTTGAAAGTCGTCTACGACGCCTATTCGTTGGCCGGTTATTACCCGCGGTTCGATGATTTCTATCGGGCTTACAGCGAAAAAAACGCCGAACTATGGAACCTCTATCACCACGGTCGCATTACGCGAGATGAATTGATTGCCGAACGTTTTCGCTACCCCTTGCAGCGGGTGGGCGTCTACGACCCCGGCATCACTCCACAACTCAATCAGACCTATCTCTCGGCTTTGTCCGAGCAGATAGGTCTGTATTTTTATGCCCGGGAACTTCTTGCTTATCTCTCGGCACATCATTATACGCTCACCTTGTTGAGCAACGGATTCAGGGAGGTCCAATATAAGAAGCTCGATAATACCGGCTTACGCCCTTTTTTCGACCACATCGTCCTCTCCGATGAAGTGGGTTTCATGAAGCCGCACCCCGGCATATTTACTTGTGCACTCGGTCATTTCTCCGCCGCACCGGCCGAAGCCATCATGATAGGAGACAATTTCGAAGCCGACATTCGAGGTGCAGCCCGTGTCGGGATTGCGCAAATCTATTTTAATCCCGACAATAAGCCGCTGCCACCACTTGCCGATGCTGCCCGGCCCGCGAACCGGGCGCAGGCCGGCCTCTGTCCCGAACAATTCGCTGTCGGCTGTCCCACTTACCAGGTCACCTCCCTCCGGGAGATAACGTCCATTCTCTGACAGCTTCCGGGAAAACAGATGCGATAAAAAACGGCACCGCCCCTGCAAGGAGTTGCAGGGGCGGTGCCGTTGTCGCCTATAAGATTATAATTTCCCGATGATGGAGCGGCGGTTGAGTTGTTCCAGGAGTTGTTCTTTGTAGGAGTCGGAGATGGGGATATAGGTTTTCCCGAAAACGATGCGGTTGCGCTCGATGATTTTGATTTTGTCCATCTGCACGATGAACGAGCGATGTACGCGCACAAAGCGCTCTGAGGGTAATTGCTCTTCGAGCGATTTAAGGCTCATGAGGGACAGAACGGGGTGTATCTCGTCTTCGACATATATCTTTACATAGTCTTTGAGCCCTTCGATGTAGAGTATCTTGTCGAGGTCGATTTGAATCAGGCGGTATTCGCTTTTTACAAATATCGATTGAGGCGTTGTGGCTTGCTGTGAGGCGGGTTGTTGATTTTTCATCTCAAACCACCGCCGGGCTTTCTCGCAGGCTTGCAGGAAGTCGGCATAGGAGAACGGTTTGAGCAGATAGTCGAGTGCATTTACGCGGTAACTGTCGACGGCATATTGCTCAAAGGCCGTGGTGAAGATAATGCGGCAGCGGTCGCCTATGATGCGTGAAAATTCCAGCCCGTTTACTTCGGGCATCTGTATGTCGAGAAAAAGCAAATCGAGGGGTTCTCCCCGGGTGATTTCTTCCATGGCCCTGATGGCACTGGTATAGGAGCCCGACAATTCGAGGAAGGGCGTCTTTTCTACATAGCTTTTCAGCAGGCACACGGCCAGCGGTTCATCATCGATGATGGCGCATTTCAATTTCATGACAGTGTGTGTTGGGTCTGTAACGTCAGTTCCGAGGCATAAGAATATTCGTCCTCCTTTATGGTAAACGTATAACGTCCCGGATATAGTATATCGAGCCTTTTCCGTAAATTGTCGAGACCGATGCCCGACCCGCTTTTGTCATTGGTGCCTTTGGGGAATCGGCTGTTTTCGATGCGGCACACAACGCGGTTGTCGGCATCGACCGAGATGGCGATGTGCACAAACGACGGTTGCGTATTGCTGATGCCGTGTTTGAAGGCATTCTCTATCAGCGCGATGAACAGGAGGGGGGCCACTTCGATGCGGGAATACTTCTCGGTGGGAAGGCTCACCGTCAATTCGGTATTGGCCGCCAGCCGCAGTCTCATGAGCTCTACATAGTTGTGGATAAAATCTATCTCTTTCGACAACGGTACATATCGTGTCGTGTTGTCGTAGAGCACATAGCGCATCAGTTTGCTCAGTTCGATAACCGCTTGTTGGGCCTTTTCGGGAGAAAGGTCGATGAGGGAGTAGATGTTGTTCAGGGTATTGAAAAGAAAGTGCGGATTGATTTGGCTTTTCAGAGTTTTCAGTTCAGCCTCCACCTTTTCACGCTCCACGGTTTCCAATTCCCTTTCGATCGAAATCCATCGGCTGGTCAATTTTACGGCGATGCTCATGCCCACGGCCAAGATGAGCGGAACCATGTCGCGCAGGAAAAATCCGAAAATGCCTTGTATGAGATTTACGTCAGGTGGCGGTGGCGGTGTATGACGAGGCGATGCGTCGATGTAGTAATGCCTTATTGCCGTGAGTATAAGTGAGATGCCGATGACAAGAATGACATTGAACCCATAGAAGTAGATGTTCGACTCCTTTTTGAAGAGGTATTTGTCGATGAGCAGCGTGTAATTGATGTAGAAGACGGCGAGGAGTGACAGCGGAACGAGTGAAAACCACAGGTAGTGCCTGAAATAGTCGGGCGAACTGTGGTCAGAAAACAGCAGAGGGAGGCCAAAGATGAGGCCCCACCCTGCTATGTGTATGAAGAGTGTAACTCTTTTGTGATTCTTGTCCCCGGGTTTCATGCAACAGAAAGGTTTTTATTCATATCGTATGGCTTCGATGGGGTCGAGGTCGGCCGCCTTCTTGGCGGGATACCACCCGAAGAATACGCCCGTCACGGTGCACACGGCAAAAGAGAGCACGACACTCCACGGTTGAATGAAGATGGGCCAGTGGACCACGCTTTTTACAATCCAGCTGGCTCCGCAACCCAATATCACGCCGATGATACCGCCTGTGATGCTGATGAGGACGGCCTCGATGAGGAATTGAGAGAGAATGTCGATGCCGCGGGCTCCTACGCTCATGCGCAGACCGATTTCGCGGGTACGCTCGGTGACGCTCACATACATGATGTTCATGATACCGATACCACCCACGATGAGCGATATGCCGGCAATGCACGCCAGCAGGGTGGTCATGAGGTCGGTGGTCGAGTTGAGCATGGTGCTGAGTTCTTGTTGCGTGCGTATGGTGAAGTCGTCCTCGTCGGTTTCTTTGAGTTTATGTTCCCGGCGCAGGATTGTGCTTATCTCCTCGGTGGCATAGTCGGTCATGTCTTCGGAGAGAGCCGAAGCAAAGATACCTTGGAGGTAGGTTACGGCAAGCAGGCGTTTCATCACGGTGGAGTAAGGGGCCAGCACGATGTCGTCTTGGTCTTGTCCCATCGAGTTGTAACCTTTCGATTTGAGAACGCCGATGACACGGAGAGGCACTTTGTTGAATCGGATCACTTTCCCTATCGGGTCGCTCCCGTCGGGGAACAGGTTGTCGACGATGGTTTTCCCGATGACACACACCTTGGCCGAGGTTTGTATGTCGGTCTCGGTAAACATGCTTCCGTCTTCGATTTTGAGTTGGCGTATGTCGAGGTAATCCAGTCCTACTCCGCTGACCGATGAGGGATAGTTGTTGTTGCCGCAGATGAGTTGTCCCGATGACGAGACGTTGGGGCTGATACCCGAGAGGAATTTTGTCTCGTTGCGCAAGGTCTCGTAGTTTTCGAGTTTGAGGGTTTGCATCTCCGAGGGGTCGCGACGCACACCGCCTCTCATGTCGCCACCGGGGTGAATCATAATCATGTTCGACCCCATTTCCGAGATTTGCGCCTGGATACTTCTTTTCGACCCTTGTCCGATGGCCAGCATGGTGATGACCGAAGCCACACCGATGATGATGCCCAACATGGTGAGGAAGGCCCGCAACTTGTTGTTTGCAAGGGCCCGCAAGGCTATTTTGAAGAGATTGGTTACATTCATAGGGCAGATTATTCTTCGTCGTTTTTAGGCAAGGCGGCCAAGGCTTCCTCGGCCGAGAGTATCTTGGGGTTGGGGGTATCTTCGATGACGTGTCCGTCGCGCAGTCGAATGGTGCGGCTGCTGTATTGCGACAACTCGGGGTTGTGCGTTACGAAGATGATGGTGCGGCCTTCGCGATGCAGTTTTTGAAAGAGCACGAGTATCTCAAACGAGGTGCGGGTGTCGAGGTTCCCGGTCGCTTCGTCGGCCAGTATCACGGCCGGGTTGTTGACCAAGGCACGGGCTATGGCCACGCGTTGCATCTGTCCGCCCGACATTTGGTTCGACTTGTGTTCGAGTCGGTCGCCCAGTCCTACGGCCTGCAAGGCTTCGATGGCACGACGGCGTCGTTCTGCGGCACTTACGGCGGCGTTATACATCAACGGTAACTCCACATTTTCCACGGCGGTGGTTTTGGGCAGCAGGTTGTAGTTTTGGAACACAAACCCGATTTTGCGGTTGCGCAGTATCGCACGGGAAGGTTTGCTCATGGTGCGCACGGCAATGCCGTCGAGCAGATATTCTCCGCTGGTTGGGGTGTCGAGGCAGCCCAAGGTGTTGAGCAAGGTCGACTTGCCCGAGCCCGATGTTCCCATGATGGTGACAAACTCTCCTTCGGTGATGGTGAATGAGACACCCCGCAGGGCGTGTACGGTTTCGCCACCCACTTTGAAGTCGCGTTTGATGTTTTGTAATTCGATGACTTTTTTGCTCATGACCGGCGGACTTGATTATTTGCTGTTTTTCTTTTTGTCTCTGGGCGGACCGGGCATGAAGGGACTGCGTTCAACGTCGCTGCCGGCGGCTTCGGCTTGTGGGGTGCTGCCCATAACCGCCTCTTCGACGATAACCAAGCCTTCATCTACGCCGCTGAGAATTTCGGTCATGATGCCGTTGCTGATGCCGAGTTGTACCGGGTGGGCGGTGAAGGTGTTTCCTTCGCGTGTCCATACTTTGTCGGTACCTTCACAATCGACGACGATGTCGGTCTTTTCGATAAGCGGATATTCCGGGGTGAAGCGCAGGGCGCGGGCGGGAACACTCAGCACGTCTTGTTTGTCGAGAATGTAGATGGTGACGTTGGCTGTGAGGCGCGGTTTGAGTTTCAGGTCGGGATTGGGAGCCGAGATGACGACTTCGTAGGTGATGACGCTCTCGTCGGTCGTGCTGGTCGAACTGTTGGTGCTGCCCAGTCGTATCTGGGTCACGCGGCCTTCGAACACATCGTTGGGGTAGGCATCGACGGTGAAACTTACCCGTTGGCCTTCGGCCACACCGCCTATGTCGGCTTCATCGACGTCGGCCACGACTTGCATCTGTGTGAGGTCGGCGGCAATGTTGAAGAGGGTAGGCGTTTCAAATCCCGAAGCCACGGTTTGTCCCTCCTCTACATCACGGCTGATGACGATGCCGTCGATGGGCGAGGTGATGATGGCGTAGGAGAGGTTGCGTTGTGCTTTGGCCAATGCGGCTTTGCTGCTTTCGAGGGCACTTTTGGCTTTGAGGTAATTATACTCCGAATCGTCGTATTCTTGCTCACTGATGAGGTTTTGCTCAAAGAGACCTTTGTTGCGTTCGAAGTTTTTCATCTGGTATTTGTATTCGGCCAGGTTGCCGTCGTAGGTGGCTTGTGCCGAAGCCAGTTCGCTTTCGAGGGTTACCTTGTCCATTTCGGCGATGAGTTGTCCTTCTTTCACAACCGAGTTGTAGTCGACATAGATTTTGTCGATGATACCCGATACCTGGGTTCCGACTTCTACCTCGGTCACCGGTTCGATGGTACCGGTGGCGGTTACCGAGTTGGAAATGTCGCTGCGTCCCACGGCTACGGTGGCATAGGAGAGCTTGTTGGTGCTCCCCGAGTTGCCGAAGAGGTATTTGCTTCCCACGGCGACAATGATAATCACGATGATGGAGATGATGATTTTCCGTTTCATATTGAAGAGAGATTATATATTCCGATTAGAGGGTGATGGGTTTGTTTTGATAGATGTTGAGCAGCAGGCGGTTGAGTATGGCCATGTACTTGGCTTGCAGTACTTGCTGTTCGGCCGAGAGCAGGTTGTTTTTCTCGGTGAGCAGTTCGAGCGTGTTGGCCATGCCGCGGTTGAATTTTTCCTGAATGAGGTCGTAGCTGGCTTGTGAGGCTTTTACCTGTTCCCGGGCCGAGACATACTGCTCTTGGGCGGCTTTCACGTCGAGGCAGAGGTTCTCGATGTCGCTCAGGAGTGTTTTTTTTGTGCTTTCGAGTTCGAGTTCGGCCGTGGTGGCGGCGATACGGGCTTTGGAAACGGCCGAGCGGGTATCGCGGTTGCTGTAAATGGGGATAGAAAGCGAAAGCCCTATCGACTCGCTGAGTTTGTTTTTCATCTGGCTGCCTGTCTTTCCGTCGCTGGTCGAGAGGTGTCCCGTGCTGACGCCGGCCGAGAGGGAGAGGCTGGGGTAATATCCGCTTTGCGCGCTTTTGATGTCGAGTTTGGCGGCCGCGATGTTCAGCTCGCTATATTTGATGCTGGGCAGGCACAGCAGGGCTGTCTGGTAAATCTCGTTGAGTGAGGCAATCGGGGTGAGCACATCGGTGGCATCGAGCTCGGGCGTTTCTATTTCGATGGTCTCGTCGATGCCGAGTTCGAGCAGTTGTTTGAGGGTGAGAATGTTTTGGGCCAATGTGTTTTGCGAAACGACCAGTTGGTATTTGTCGTTGCTGTATTGCGATACCAGTTGGGCGTAATCGCTTTCCGAAAGCGAACCGGCGTTTTTCAATTTTTCGCCTCTCTCGCATTGAGCTTTCGATACCTCGACGGTGTTTTCGTTGATGCGCACCGATTCTTGGGCGTAGAGGATTTGCAGGTATCCGGTTACGATGGCCGACTCGATGTTGTCGAAGGTTTCTTCGAGGGAAGCGTTTTGCATCTCTTCGGCAATTTTGCTCGATTTTACTTGGTTGAGCAGTTTGCCGCCGTTGAAGAGGGTAAGCGAGCTGCGCAGGTTGTAGCTGCCTGAGAGTTGATTTTTGTCGCTACCGCTGTTTCCGGTGATGATGTAATTGTCGAGGTCGTTGCCGGTAGTTTCCTGAAACGGCGTGTTGGTGTACTGATAGCTCACTCCGGCCGAGAGGTTGGGAAAGAATTTGGCTTTGGCGTTTTTGGTGTCGATTTGGCTGCTTTCGAGAGAAAGTCGGCTTTGTTTCAACTCGATGTTTTGCTCATAGGCATATTGCAAGCAGTCTTCGAGACTCCACGTTTGAGTTTTTTCCTGAGCCGAAACGGTTCCTGCTGTGAGGAGTATTCCGGTGGCAAGGGCGAATAGACGTTGATGTTTCATAGCGTTTGTAAATGATGCGACAAAGGTAGTGAATCTCTTTTTCCCCGGCCAACTATATTATAGAGAAGCGATTTTTTTATCGACGAATCACTTTTTTTTCTCGGCCAAGGTAAAAAATGACAAAAACCGCCCTGTGGGGACGGTTTTTGTCGAGATTGATGGGTGTTTTATACAAAAATGAGTATGAGTAATTGCGCTGTCAATACCCTGAGGAACATGGTCAACGGGTAGACGGTGGAGTAGGCCACGGCCGGGGCATCGTTGCCCGAAACCTTGTTGGCATAAGCCAATGCAGGGGGGTCGGTCATACTGCCCGAAAGCAGACCCATGATGGTGAAATAGTTGAGTTTGTAACGCCAACGGCTGATGATGCCAATGATAATCATGGGCAGGAAGGTGATGAGGAAACCCCACAAAACCCATAACAGACCGTCTCCGGTGAAAACTGTTTTGGCAAAATCGCCACCGGCTTCGATGCCGACGCTCGCCAGGAAGAGGCAGATGCCGATTTCTCGTAGCATAAGGCTGGCACTTGTCGAGGTGTAGGTGACCAGTTTCATCTTGTGGCCGAAGCGTCCAATGAGAATGGCCACAACCAGAGGGCCTCCTGCCAAGCCCAGCTTCATCGACGAAGACATGCCGGGTATCGACAAGGGTATGCTTCCCAATAATATACCAAGGAATATTCCCACAAAAATGGTAATCATGTTCGGCTCGTTGAGTCGTTTCATCGAGTTACCCAGTCGCGAGGCCAGGCGGGCGATGTCTTCTTTCCGGCCCACGACGGTGAGGCGGTCACCCATTTGCAGTTCGAGGTTGGGCGTGACGAGCAGGTCCACACCGGCACGGTTCAGGCGGGTGGCATTCAGTCGATAACCCATGCGCAGGCGCAAAGAACCGATTGTGCGACCGTTGTATTCGGGTTTGGTGACGACGATTCGTCGGGAAACGATGGGTGAAGGTATGGCTTCCCAGTCCATCTCCACGATGGGACCGATAAATGCCTTCATGGCGTCTTCGTCTTCTTCCGAGAGGACGATGAGCAGCAGATCGTCTTTTCCGATGACGGTGTTGTCGTCGGGTATGATGACCTCACCATTTTTCTGCACGCGGGAGACGACAAAGTTGCGGTCGATGAGTAGGGCCAGTTTTTCGAGCGTGCGGCCTACGATGAGCGGGTTTTCTACCTTGTAGGTGAGAATGTGGGGAACCAGTGTGCTGGCCTCTTTCTCGGCTTCGAGCCGTTTGGTCTCGTTCTCGTTGTTGATGCGGAACAGGTAACGGATAAGAATCATCGAGAGGATAATACCGATTACGCCGAGAGGGTATGCGGCGGCATATCCCGAAGCAATTTCGGGCACTTCGGCGAGTTTCCCGTCGAAATGCAACTGAGAGAGGGTTTGTTGTGCGGCACCGAGTCCCGGCGTGTTGGTTACCGCACCTGACAGGATACCTACCAGTTGGGGCATTGATATCCGGTCGTTGGCGATGGCATATATGACGCAAACAACCGCGATGTTCAGGACGACAACACCCAAGGCCAACATGTTGAGTTGCATGCCGCCTCGTTTGAACGAGGAGAAGAAACCGGGACCTACTTGCAAGCCGATGGAATAGACAAAAAGTATCAGTCCGAATTCTTTGGTAAAGTGAAGTATGTTCTGTTCGGCGGTGAACCCGAAATGGCTCACAAACAGCCCCACGAACAATACGAAGGTTACGCCCAACGATACCCCGAAGATTTTCAGTTTCCCCAAATACACGCCCAGTGCGATGACGAAGGCATAGAGGATAACCGTGTGGGCTACCGAGTTGGTCGCAAACAACAGATTTTGAATCCAGTCCATTGTAATAATTTGTATATAAGAGTTTTGTGCAATAAAAACAAGATTGCCCCGCTTTTGTTCCGCTGCCGAGTAAAAACGGGTATGATGATGCTTTCGAATTTTGCCCCGCAAAGGTACGAGTTTTCTCTTTATTTCGAAAGGGAGGTCTTCGGGTTTTTATACAAGAAATTACTTGTTTTTTGTTTTTTTTCTCCAATTCTGCCGGGAATGTGTTATTTTTGTCTTTGTGTATCGAAAAATAGGATTATGGACCAAGTTATGCGATGGGCGATTATCAGCATCGGTTCGAATGTGCCCGACAAAGAGTGGCGAGTAGCAAGTGTGTGCAAGGAGTTGGAATCTTATTTTTGTGCATGGGAAGCCTCGACCCTCTACACGACCCCCGCGGTAGGTCGTTGCACGGGGTTGCCCGACTATTGTAATGCCGTGGCTCGAATCGCGACGACCGACGATTATGATAGGCTCAAAGCCTTTTTCAAGCAGAAAGAGGCGGAGCAGGGGCGCCGGCATGACTCGACATTGCCTGCACTTGTCCCCCTCGACATCGATATTGTCGTGTGGGAAGGAACGGTGTTGCGCCCTCGCGATATGGAACAGGAATATATGCGCATCGGGCTTCGGCAGCTTGGTTTGCTTTGAGACCTGGGACGCTTTTGTTTGGAACCAGTAGGTAAAGAGAGGGCATCGAAAATTTTCGATGCCCTCTCTTTACTTTTTTTTTATGATATGAGAGCGGTTCAATATTTCAAGGCAAAGTGAGCCGGGCTGACGCCTGTGTCGGCTTTCCATTTGAGGGTGCCATCGGGATTGAAGCAGAAGATGGTGCCACTGTTGGTGTAGTCACCGGCATCGGTGAGATATACCTCTTTTGTATCGGGGTTCACGGCCATGCCATAAAGACTTGTAATGGGAGTGCCGTCGGTAACGAAAGTGGCCGGAGATACTTCGCGGGTATTCAAGTCGATGGTATGGTAGGTGTAGGTATAGGCGTTGGTGGTGTTGCTCCATTCCGACGAGTAGGCGTAGGCCGTGTCACCCACGATGCAGAAGTCGCTGGCTCCGATGTTGAGCGTGTCGACAACATGGTTGCTTTGGGTGTCGATGACATAAAGGTTGGCCGGTATGTCGAAATAGTTGCCTTGTGAGCTTACATAGAGGTGTCCCTTGTTGTCGGCTTTTACCCTGAACGGATTTATGCCCACGGTGATTTCGCCGGTTACGGTAAAGTGGTCAAGGTCGATAACCGAAACCGTGTTGTCATATCCTGTGTGCAAGCCTCCTGAGTTGGCCACATAAAGGGTGCCGTTGACGACAGCCAGTTCTTCGGGTTGGTAGCCGACGAGTACCGAGTCGACGACGGTAGCCGTTTGGGTATCGAGTTTATACACGGCACCGAGCACTTCTCCGTTGCCCCAGCTGGCACCCACATACGACGAGACATAGGCATAGTTGCCGTCGAAGCAGATGAAACGTCCGTTGGGAATGTCCACTTCGGCAATGTGCTTGGCGCTGTCGGCCGTCATGATTTCGACTTTGTGAGAACCGTTCATGACCGCGTAGAGACGGCCGTTGTAGATTTTCAGGTCATTGCCCGTGTCACCGAGTTCTTTGATGACGTTCGGGTTGCGTTCGGCATAGATGTTGCTGCTGTAAATACCCGTTTTTACGTCGAAGTAGTCGAGTGTGGAGTTGTTGGCTCCCCATTGGCCTTCGTTGAGCAGGTAGAAACCGCTCAGTTCCTGGTCTGAGCCTTCGGTCACATTGCTGTTGTTCGAGCCGATGATGTCGTTGTCGTTGTCGTCGCGACAGCTGCTCATGATGGCGAGCAGGCAGAGTGTCGATAAGAGAAAGATTTTTTTCATAATTGTATGGTTAGTGTGATTTTGAAATTAGTTCCGGGCATGGGGTAATTGGCGATGACGTCGTAGGACTGGTTGAAGAGGTTGTTGACTTCGCAGGCGGCTTTGCAGGCAACCTTTTTCAACGTGAAGGTGCGGCTCAGGGCCAAGTCGCTCGTGTACCAGGGTTGCAGGCGGTTGGCCGCCGTGTTTTCGGAGTTGCTGTATCGTTCGCCGGTGTAGATAAAGCTGTAATGGAGCGACCATTGTTTCCAGTTGCCTTCCCAAAGGACCGAGCCGCTGTGCAGCGGCGTGTAGGGAATCTGGTCGCCATAGTATTTGCGGGCGGGGTCGGTGAAGTCCTGGGCTTTTTGATAGGTGTAATTCCCGCGCAGGTTCATTCCCACCTTCCCTATTTGCACCGTGGTTTGTAGCGACACATCACACCCTCGTATCTCTACGCGCCCCAGGTTGATCATCGACCAGCGGAATTGCCGGCCGGTGGGGTATGCGATGATTTTGTCGGTGACGATGTTGTAGTAACCGTCGCCTTGTACTTCAATCGCGCGGAAAAAGCCTTCCTGCCACTCCTTGTGATAGGTAAATCCTCCGTCGTACTGAACCGTGTGTTCTGGGTCGAGCAGCTTGTTGCCCACATCGGTATAGTAGAGGTCGTTGAAGGTGGGCATGCGGAATGCTTTTTTGCAGAATGCTCGCAGCTCCATGTCACGGGAGGGTTTGTAGGTCATGAAGAGTGCCGGAGAATATTCGTTCTTGTGCGGAGGGGTACTCACGCGCTTGTCATCGAGTGCGTCTTGTATGAAGGTGCCCAGCAGGCTGCTTTGCACATGCAGTCCCTTCCACTGGAACGAGGTGGCGATGGCGGCCATCTCGGTAAATCGGGTGGGGTAGGCAAAATCTTGCAGGTCGGCATCGAGATAGTTCCATTGCAGGTCGGTCGAGATGGCGAGGTCCCACCACGAAAAGAGCCGGAAGAGATGGGCGGCCGAGAGATAACCCTCTTGTTGCCGGTAATGGTTGTGGACGTATATCTCGCGGGGGTCGTCGCGCAGGTATTCGGTGTAGTCGTAGGCATACTTGGCATTTACCAGCAGGCGGTAACGGCCGAAATCGTTTTCCCAGCTGCCTTGCGTGAAGAAGTTGCGGTCCCATTGGCGTTCGCCGTGTCGCCACACGTTGTTGAGGATAGGACCGGGTATGCCGCGTTCGGAGTTGTAGAAATAGGCTTTGGCGTTCCATTTCCCGGTCGGGGTCATGCCGAAAAATCCGCCTTCTATCCGCAAGGCTTCGATGTCGCCGTTTTCGCGCACCGCGGTGGTGTCATAGGCTGTCTCGCCGTTGGGCAGGGTGCGGCGGTAACGGAATTTGTAGCGTCCCGTTGCGTAGGTATATTCGGCGTTGAAGAGACTGCTCACCCGGTCGCTGATTTTTTGTTCCCACAGTATCGAGGGATTGGCCAGCCCGAATGAGCCGCATTTCATCGTCGCGCGCAGGTGGTATTTTTCTCCGTCCGAGAAGCGGGGTCTCCGGCTGCGCAGGTACACGGCGCCTGAGTTGCCGAAGTCTTTGGCCGACTGGAATATCTCACTTTTCTGTCCGTTATACAAGGCAATCTCTTCCATGTTGTCGAGCGAGAATTTCCCGAGGTCGATTTGTCCGTTTTGGGCATTTCCCAGTTGTATGCCGTCGTAGAACACCCCTACATGGTTGGCACCGAGGCTGCGCATGTTTACCGTTTTCAAGCCGCCCACGCCGCCGTAGTCTTTGAGTTGTACGCCCGAGAAGTAACGTATGGCGTCGGCCACCGAAAGGCTGTTGAGCTTTTCGAGTTCATCGCCCGAGAGTTTCTGAGGGGCGATGACTTCGGTTCTCCGGCTGGCGCTGACGGTGAGTTCTTGTAATTGTTGCAGCGAGTCGAGCCGGTTTTGTGCCGGTACGAGGGTGTGGCCTGTCCCGCACAGGAACAGGAGATACACGATGCTACGGTCGAATCTCACTCTTTTTCTCATGTCAAGAATTGTCGTCGTGCGCATTCCCGGCTCGAAAAACAGGAGTCCGTAAAGAAGATTGCCTCTGCTAAAAGTCGCAAGATTTCAGGCGTTGTGGCTCAATCAGGCTCTTTCCTCGAAAGCTGTTGAATGCGGTGGGTATGGCAGGTCTTCTGACTTGTTCCTGCATCAAGCAGCCTTCCCGGTCGGTGCCAGTGGCTTGTGTGATGGCTTGTGCATGGTGATGGAACTCACAGCAGCGGGACTGTCCGGGATTTTCACCCGATTCCCTTTTAATCTCCATGCCCCGGCGGGGCATTTCGAACCAATACGGCCGCAAAGGTAATAATATTTTGGAAAGTAATAAAAGGTATTGTGTCGAATTTATCGATATTCTCTTTCTCGCTTTCAGGCCGGTTCCGTTTCGGCCGAGTGTTCTTCGTCGCTCTCGACGATTTGACGCAAGTCGAGTGGTTCCTCGGCGACAAATGCGTTTTTGCGATAAGGGCAGTCGCTCATGAGGCAGTGGTGGCAGTGGCGTTCGTTGCAAGAGTCGGCGTGTACCGAGAAGGTGATTTTCTCGCCCGATTCGCGTTGTATGATTTCGGCGAGCGATTCGCAGGAACGGTGCCCTTGCGCCACGGTGTAGTACCACGGTAGGGTAAGGTCGCACTCGATGTAGGAGTAAGAGCCGTATTCGAGAATTTTCAGGTTGTGAATGTCGATCCAGTCGTCTTGCCGGTGGGTGTTGAGAATGTCGGCCGTGCGGGAGAGTTTTTCGATGTCGGCCTTGTCGGTGAGCGTGGCGATGGTCTTGCGCAGAATGGTGATGCCCGTGTAGATGATGACCCCGCCGAAGAGGAGGGCCATGAGGCTGTCGATGAGCACGATGCCGGTGACCTTGACGAGTATGAGGCCGGCCACGAGACCGATGGTCGAGTAGGTGTCCGATTGCAGGTGCTTGCCGCCGGCGATGAGGGCTTCGGAGCGGTGTTTGCGACCGGCTCTGATGCTGAGTGCTCCCAGCAGATAATTGGCCAAGCCGGCGGCCGCGGTGATGTAGATACCGATGTCGAGACGGCTGAGTTCGCTCGGGAAGAAGAGCCGGTCTATCCCTTCATAGATGATGATGCCGCCTGCCATGATGATGAGAATGCCCTCGGTCGAGGCCGAAATCATTTCGATTTTCCCGTGCCCGAAGGGGTGGCTGTCGTCGCGCGGACGGGCGGCCAACTTGATGCAATAGAGACTTAATCCTCCGGCGGCGACATTTACGATGCTCTCCATGGCATCTGTGAAGATGGCAGCCGAGCCGGTGAGGTAGTAGGCGATGAATTTTCCTACCAACAGTATGATGGAGCAGGCCCAAATGAAACTCTGTATTTTTTGTTTGGCCTTGGATTCGGTCATCATGGTTCCTGGTATTATGGTATAAAAAACCTATCGGCCGATGTCCGACCGATAGGAAGTATTCTTTGCAGAAGCGGGGGTGACGATTACAGGTTGGCTTCGATTTTGGCTTTGAGGTCGGCCTTCGATGATGCCCCTACTTGCTTGTCGACCAATTTGCCGCCTTTGAAGAAGAGAATCGTGGGGATATTGCGGATTCCCATTTCGCTGCTCAGCGCATTGTCATCGTCGACGTTGTATTTGCCGATGATGGCTTTTCCTTCATATTCGGTGGCGAGTTCGTCGACGTAGGGAGCGATGCTGCGGCACGGTCCGCACCATTCGGCCCAAAAGTCCACAACCACGAGTTTGTCCTGAGCCAGAAGCTCTTTGTAATTAGCGTCAGTAATTTTCTGTGCCATAGTAGTTTAAAATTTTATGTTGTTGAATTTGTTCTTTCATTCGGTTCAAAGATAGCGAAAGGCGAGGGCTGTGACAAGTGAAAACGGAAGTTTTCAACGTGGCAGAGCCGAGCCGCCTCCTGTCTTCTACAAAGATAGCGAAAGGCGAGGGCTGTGACAAGTGAAAACGGAAGTTTTCAACGTGGCAGAGCCGAGCCGCCTCCTATCTTCTACAAAGATAGTGAAAAAACAACATATCCTCGAAATAGGTTTATAAAAATCTGATCTCTTTCTCAGAATAAATCCATTTCGGGTTCGGCGACGACTTCTTTTTCTTCGCTCTCATCAGATTCTTTTTCGTTTTCGTCTTTGTAGGGAATGTTGTTTATCTTGAAAGGAATCTCGCTGTTGATGAGGAAACGGGTGATACCGTCGACGTCGTGGAGTTTGACCGGGCGGGCAAACAACTTGATGGGATTGCGCGGGTCTTTCTCGTCGATGACTTCAAAAAAGAGTTTGGTCTGTCCGGTACCGGACGTATTGTCTGTGATGAGTTTTTCTTGCAGAATATCGACCATGGCCTGGTCTATGGTTTCGCTGGGCAGAACGACGGTGAGGCTTTCGATGATGCGGTCGTTGATGTCGGGCAGTAGTTCTATGGTGTTGATTCTCACTGCGAGTTCTTCGCTGTTGCGGAAACGGGGTTCGATGTGGCCGCGTATGAAGACGTAAAGGTTGGGAACGCCGAATTTATGGAAGTTCACATAATCGTTGCCAATCAAGAAAAATTCGCCCACACCCGAATAGTCCTCGACTTTGATGACGCCGTAAGACTTGTTGGTTTTGGTGATACCTTCGCGATAGCCCACCACGATGCCTCCCATGGAGAGTTCGCGACCGTTGAGCGATTCGAGGTTGTCGAGTTCTTTCATGCGGGTGTTGCAGCCATATTGCAATGCGATGCGGTATTTGTCGAGCGGGTGTGCCGAGAGGTAGATGCCTATCAACTCCTTTTCCCGGCTCAGCTTTTCGAGGTCAGACCAAGAGTCGGCCTCGGGTACGGCCGGGTGGGCTACTTCCACGGCGTTCGTGCTGCCGAAGAGGGAGTTGCTCTGCATGGTTTGGTCGATTTGATATTTGTTGCCATATCGCACGAGAATCTCCGAGAAACTTTCTCCTTTGCTGTTGACGGCCATAAAACATTCGCGTTTCAGCCCGAAGCAGTCGAATCCGCCCGACATGGCGATGCACTCGATGTTTTTGCGGTTGCAGGCCGAGAGGTTGACCCGTTGCACGAAGTCGTAGATGTCGCTGAACGGGCCGTTCTTTTCCCGCTCTTCGATGATGCACTTCACGGCATTCTCGCCCACGCCTTTTACCGCACCGAGACCGAAGCGAATGTTTCCCTCCTTGTTTACCGTGAATTTCAGGTAACTCTCGTTTACATCGGGGCTTAGTACCTTGATTCCCATGTTTTTGCACTCGTCCATGAACTTGGTAATCTCTCCGATGTCGGAGATGTTGCGGCTCAGCACGGCGGCCATGTATTCCGACGGGTAGTTGGCTTTGAGGTAAGCCGTCTGGTAGGCGACCCAGGAGTAGCAGGTGGCGTGCGACTTGTTGAAGGCATAGGAGGCAAAATCTTCCCAGTCGGCCCAAATCTTTTCGAGGATTTTTCGGTCGTGGCCGTTTTTCTCGCCGCCGCTGATGAAGAGGGGCTTCAACTCGTCGAGTTTTTCCTTGATTTTCTTACCCATGGCTTTTCGCAGCCCGTCAGACTGGCCGCGGGTGAAGTTGGCCAACATGCGCGAGAGGAGCATCACCTGCTCTTGATACACGGTAATGCCGTAGGTATCTTTGAGGTATTTCTCCATGATGGGAATGTCGTAGGTGATTTGCTCTTTGCCGTGTTTGCGGGCGATGAAAGAGGGTATGTATTTCATGGGTCCCGGACGGTAGAGGGCGTTCATGGCGATGAGGTCTTCGAAGGTCGAAGGTTGCAGCTCGCGCAGGTATTTCTGCATACCGGGCGACTCAAACTGGAACGTACCTATCGTGCGTCCCTCGCCGTAGAGCTTGTAGGTGGCCGGGTCGTTGATGTCGATGTTGTCGATGTCGACGTCGATGCCGCGGGAGAGCTTGATGTTGCTGAGGGCCTCTTTGATGATGGAGAGGGTTTTCAGCCCCAGGAAGTCCATCTTGATGAGGCCGGTGTCTTCGATGACCGAGCCTTCGTATTGGGTCACCAGCAGTTTCTCGCCCGTTTCCTTGTCGTCGGCCGTGCTCACGGGTACCCAGTCGGTGATGTCGTCGCGGCAGATGATGGTGCCGCAGGCGTGTACGCCGGTACCCCGCACGTTGCCTTCGAGCATCTGGGCATATTTCATGATGTTGCGGGTGCGTTCGTTTTCGCAGGCGGCACGAAGTTCAGGCACGGCGGCGATGCAGTTTTTCAGATTGATTTTAGGGGCTTTGCCGTTCACTTCGGGCAACCGGTCGGGAATGAGTTTGGCCAGTTGGTTCGATTCGGCCAAGGGCAATTCCTCGACGCGGGCGACGTCTTTGAGTACCATTTTGGTGGCCATCGTGCCGTAGGTGATGATGTGCGCCACCTTTTCGTGCCCGTATTTTTCGGTCACCCAGCGCAGTACTTCTCCGCGACCGTCGTCGTCGAAGTCGATGTCGATATCGGGGAGGGAGATGCGGTCGGGATTCAGGAACCGCTCGAACAGCAGGTCATACTTGATGGGGTCGATTTGCGTGATGCCCAGGCAGTAGGCGACGGCCGAGCCGGCAGCCGAGCCACGACCCGGGCCTACCGATACGCCCATTCGCCGGGCGGCGGCGATGAAGTCCTGCACGATGAGGAAGTAGCCGGGGAAACCCATCGTCTTCATGATGTGCAGTTCGAAGATGATGCGTTCTTCTATGTCCTTGTCGAGCGGGTTTCCGTAACGTTTGTAAGCTCCGTCGTAAGCCAGTTTTTTCAGGTAGTCGGCTTCGAGTTTGATGCGGTAGAGTTTGTCATATCCGCCGAGGACGTTTATTTTCTTTTCGGCCGCCTCTTGGCTCATCACGACGTTTCCGTTCTCGTCTTGCGTAAATTCGTCGAAGAGGTCTTTCTCGGTGTATTTCCGGCGGTATTCCTCTTCGGTGCCGAATTCGGCCGGGATTTGGAAGGTGGGCATGATGGGGGCGTGGTCGATACTGTAAGTCTCGACCTTGTCGGCAATTTCGAGCGTGTTGGCCAGTACCTCGGGCAGGTCGGCGAAGACGCCGTTCATCTCTTCGGTCGTTTTGAGCCACTCTTGTTTGGAGTAGCCCATGTTGGGATTGCCTTGGCTCACGGTGCGCCCGGTGTTCAGATATATGAGCCGTTCATGGGCATCGGCATGTTCCTCGTTGACGAAATGCACATCGTTGGTGCAGATGAGCTTTATCCCGAATTTCTTGGCATATTCGAGCAGTTGGGCATTGACGATTTGCTGCTTTTCGTAGGTTTCGTGGTTGGCATTGGGTACCGTGGCCTTGTGGCGTTGCAATTCGAGGTAGTAGTCGTCACCGAAGAGATTTTTATACCACGAGATGGTCTCCTCGACTTCGGCCGGAGTGCCGTTCATGATTTTCTTGGGTACTTCGCCGCCGAGGCAGGCCGATGCGATGATGAGCCCTTCGTGATATTTTTCGAGCTCCACGCGGTCGGTGCGGGGACGCATGTAGAAACCTTCTGTCCAGGCTTTCGATACCAGCTTGATGAGGTTATGGTACCCTTTCTCGTTTTTGGCCAGCACGACAAGGTGGTATCCGCTTTGGTCTTCTTTCCCGTTTTTGTCTTGGAGCCGTTTGCGGGCCACATACATTTCGCAGCCGATAATGGGTTTGAACGGTTTTTTCACTTTGTCGAGTTGTGCCTGCAACTCGGCCAGTTTGCTCTCCCGTTCGGGGTCGTCATCTGCAAGGGCGGCGATTTTCTGTTCGAGCTCCTGAGCGGTGCTTTTCCGCTTTCCGTTTTTCTTCTTGATGTAGTTGTAGAACTCTTTCACGCCGAACATGTTCCCATGGTCGGTGAGGGCAATGGCCGGCATGCCGTCGTCGATGGCCTTGTCGACGATGGCCGCGATGCTGGCTTGCCCGTCGAGAACAGAATACTGCGAGTGAACGTGCAGATGAACAAAGGGTTGCATAAGATTTATGGGATAAGATTCGCGAGGTAAAGATAAGAAAAAAGCCGACGAATACCGTGTGATATTATCATAAAAAAACACCTTTTCTCCAAACGGTTTGATACATAGGAGAAAAGGTGTCCTGTTTTTTTTACTTCGTTTTTGGGGGGACTGTCATATTCTTTTTATGACCCGGCAGGGGTTTCCTACGGCGATGCAATGGTCGGGTATCGGGCGGGTAACGACGCTCCCGGCTCCGATGGTGGTTCCGTCGCCGATGGTTACGCCGGGTAGTATGATGCTTCCGCCTCCAATCCATACATTTTTCCCGATGGTGACCGGTTGGGCTTGCGATTTCCAAAACGAACGGTCTGTCGAGAGTCGTTCGTCGGGGATTGTCGGGTGATAGACGGTGTAGATGTGTACGCCGGGGCCTATGCCCGAATAATCTCCGATGGTAATGCGGTTGCAATCGAGAAATGTGCAGTTCATGTTGATTTCGACCCGATTTCCCAGGAAAATGTTTTCGCCGTAATCAACGAAAAAGGGGGCTGCAATCCACACGTCTTCGCCCCGTTGGCCGAGGAGCTGGTCGAGTAGGGCGGCCAGTTTTTCCTTCTGTCGGGGAGAGGTGTTGTTGTATTCCGTTTGCAGCTCCTTGGCCTTGTACCACCGTTCGAGCAATTCGGCGTCGCCGCAATCGTATAACTCTCCGGCCAGCATTTTTTCTTTTTCTGTTGCCATGCTATCGGAGTATCGAGTAGGCGATGCCTTTTTCGAGGCCGCGCAGTTCGGCCAGGCCGCGCAGGCGGCCGAGGCAGGAGTAGCCCGGGTTGGTTTTCTTTTTCAAGTCGTCGATCATCTGGTGTCCGTGGTCGGGGCGCATGGGTATCGACACGCCCCGGCGTTGTTGCAGCAGCAGGAAGTTTTTCATGACGTTATACATGTCGACGTCGCCTTCGAGGTGGTTGGCTTCGAAGAAGTTGCCTTCGGCGTCGCGTTGGGTGCTGCGCAGGTGCACGAAGTTGATGCGGTCGCCCAGTCGTTGCATCATGCCTGCCAGGTCGTTGTCGGCACGCACGCCGAAAGAGCCGGTGCACAGGCACAATCCGTTCGACGGGTTGGGTACCGCCTCGACGAGTTTCACGAAGTCGGCTTCGGTGCTGAGTATGCGCGGGAGTCCCAGTATGGGGTAGGGCGGGTCGTCGGGGTGAATGACCAGTTTGATGCCCGCGGCGTCGGCCACCGGAGTTATTTCGCGCAGGAAGTAGATGAGATGTGCGCGGAGTTTTTCGGCGTCGATGTCGCGGTAGCGGTCGAGCGCCTCTTGGAATTGTTGCAGGGTGAAACTCTCCTCCGAGCCCGGCAGTCCGGCAATCATGTTGCGCACGAGGCGGTTTTTCTCTTCGTCGCTCATCTTGCGGTAACGGTCGAGGGCGACGGCTTTTTCTTCGTCGCTGTATTCGCTCTCGGCACCGGGGCGTTTCAGTATGTAGAGGTCGAAGGCCATGAAGGCGGCACGTTCGAAGCGCAGGGCTTTCGAGCCGTCGGGCATCGTGTAGGCAAGGTCGGTGCGAGTCCAGTCGAGGACGGGCATGAAGTTGTAGGTCACGATATAGATGCCGCAGCGGGCGAGGTTGCGGAGGCTTTCTTTGTAGTTTTCGACATACGTCTGAAAATTGCCCGTCTGGGTCTTTATGTGTTCATGCACCGGGACACTCTCCACGACCGACCATCGCAGGCCGGCCTCTTCGATGAGTCGTTTGCGTTTCTCTATCTCTTCGATGCTCCACACTTCGCCGTTGGGAATGTGGTGCAGGGCGGTGACGATGCCGGTGGCGCCGGCTTGGCGTATGTCTTGCAGGCTGACGGGGTCGTTGGGCCCGTACCAACGCCAGGTTTGTTCGCAGAGTATCATGATGAAAAATTTTTTCTTGGGGGTGACTTAGAGGCAGAAAACGTCGAATCCGCCATCGACAACCGCTACGGTGCCCGTGACGAATTTTGACGCGTCACTGATGAGGTAGTGTATCGTGCCGCACAATTCGTCGGGCGAGCCGAAACGGCCGAATGGCGTGTGTGCCACGATGGCGTTTCCGCGGGCGGTGAGGCTGCCGTCGGGATTGGTGAGCAGGGTGCGGTTCTGCTCGGTGAGGAAGAACCCCGGTGCGATGGCGTTTACGCGTATGCCTTCGCCGAATTTGGTGGCCATCTCCACCGCCATGTATTTGGTAAACTGTTGCACGGCGGCTTTGGCCGAGGTATATCCCACGACGCGGGTAAGCGGGCGGAGTGCCGACTCGGAACTGAAATTCACGATGACGCCTTCACCGCGGCGTGCCATGTCTTCGGCAAACACCTGGGTCGGAATCACCGTGCCGTGCAGGTTGAGGTCGACCACACGCTTGAAATCGTCGGTCGACATGTCGAAGAATGTCTTGTCCGTGGGAATCGTGGCTCCCGGCATGTTCCCGCCGGCGGCGTTGATGAGAATGTCGATGTGCCCGTAGCGGTTCAGTATTTCGTCGCGGCATTTTTCGAGCGAGGGACGGTCGAGCACGTCGCAAGGGAGGAAGAGAGCCGAGTCGCCCGCTGCGGTTATTTCATCGACGAGCGCCGAGCCGTGTTCCCGGTTGCGCCCCAAGGCGATGACGATGGCGCCTTCGTGAGCCAGATAACGTGAGATGCTGCTGCCCAAAACTCCTGTGGCGCCGGTCATGACGACCGTGCGGCCTGTGATGTCGAAAAGTCGGTTCATAGTTGTCTTTCTATAATTTGTTGAGAAAACAAAGGTAATTACAAAAGTTGAAAATGTGAAATCGTTGTCTCCGATTCTTGTCCCCACGACTTGCCGCCGGGTGGAGGTCGGAATGTTTTTTTGCCTCTCTATGTCGAATAAATGAGAAAAACCGTTAATCGCGTTATCGAGCTGGCGCTCGGGACGCCGGGGGCGAAAAATCTTTCCTGTCGGTATCTGTCGCGACTTGACGTGCGAAGCTGCCCTTCCGGGGGCTGGACCTGTCGGCGTTTATGTTGCTGAAAAAAACTTTTGAAACACAGGAATTCGTGAAATAGGTATAAAAATGACCGGCGTTTGCATGGAGTGGGAGAGAACCCTCATTTTTTGTAACGCTGCACTTCCTCTTTCGGGTGGAAGAGGATTTCTTTCTCGGGGGTGGGGTGAGGCCGTTCCGAAAATTATATCTACTTTTGTCCTCCGAAAAGAAAAAAGAAACGATGAAACGACTGGTTATTTTTGATTTGGACGGCACGTTGCTCAATACCATCGGCGACCTGGCCGAAGCTACCAATTACGCTTTGGTGCAGTGCGGTTATCCGCAACACCCTGTCGAGGATTATAACATGTTTGTGGGGAATGGCATCGCCAAGCTGTTTGAACGTGCCTTGCCCGAGGCCGAGCGCACAGAAGAGAACATTGCCCGCATGCGTTCCTTTTTTGTCCCTTATTACGACAATCACAACACCTGCCGCACGAAACCTTACGACGGTATTGTGGACCTTCTCATCGCCTTGCGGCAACGCGGCGTGGCGTTGGCCGTTGCCTCGAACAAGTACCAGCGGGCCACCGAGAAGTTGGTGGCGCACTTTTTTCCCGACATTCGATTCTCGGCGGTCTTTGGGCAACGCGAGGGCATACCGGTGAAGCCCGACCCGGCCATCGTGTACGACATCTTGTCGGCGGCCGCTCTCACGGCCGATGAGACATTGTATGTGGGCGATTCGGGTGTCGACATGATGACGGCCGGAGCCGCCGGAATATGTTCGGTGGGAGTTACCTGGGGATTCCGCTCGCGCGAAGAGCTCGAAAAGGCCGGCGCTTGTCATTTGGTCGACACTCCGCACGAAATACTTTCCATCGCCGAAAGTCTCTGATTCTTTGTCCCTTTCTCAATATTGCAATAAAAAAGCAGTACCCGTTTCTCCCGAAAAGAGTGCCGCATAACCAAAATATATAGAATAGTTCGATGAAAAAGGCGTATTATACTTAACCGAAATCACAAAACCTTTTTCTGGACGTAAAAATAAAATAAACATCTCCCACCTTCTAATAAATTCGATAAATAGCCCTATTTTGCCGACCAATTGCCCGTGGGGCTTTCCTGTCGGCGCATGACGTCGGCCTGTCGAACGAACAAAATCACTCTTTTTTTCGTTCTATTCCCAAAAGAATGAGATATGGAAGAGTTGGATTTTGTGCATACCCTTGCCCCGTTGTTTTATTGTACCTCCCCCCGGGAACTCTCGACAACCACCCATTACAAACACCTGCGCGAATGGAATGTCGTGCTGGCCGTGACCCTCACGTCGCTCATTTATGAGCGTTACCGTGTGCAGCTCGATGCCGCTGACTTCTGTCATTCCGAGACCTTGGCCGACCTTTACCGTTGCATCTTGGCCAAGAGATAACCCGTTTTTCCCCGCTTCTGCCCGAAACAAATAAAAAACGTTCCGATATGAAACCATCTTGTTACACACCGGCCACACATTCACCTCTCGTTTCGGTGGTGTTGCTCGCCCGCACCCTCTCCGACTGTGCCGCCTGTCTCGATATGCTGGGGCGACAAAGCACCACGTTCGATACCGAAGTGCTGGTCGTCGACCGTTCACAGGACGATGGCATAGAGGCACTTTGCCGCCGTCGTGGGGCGACTTATCCCCATCGTCTCCGTTATCGTCGCAATCCCGAGCGTTACATCGCCTTCGGACGTCCCGGCGCCGGAATATCCGGCCGATATGTGGCCGTGTGTCGTGATGACGAGAGGTGGAACGACAGCCGCAAACTGCAACGCCAAGGCGATTATTTGCGCGAGCACCCTTCGTGCGCGGTCTGTTTCCATAATGTCGAGGGCGATGCGGCACTTCCCTGGTATGATACCCGTCGTTATGACGAGGCCGATATGGATTTTATGCACCTGCTGCGCCATTATTCTCCGCTTTTCCGCCTCGAAGGCACTCCCGGTGAATATGACTTCCTTCTCTACGAACGCCATGGCGGGGAGCTTTATGCTCATCGGCGCGTGCGAGGAGCCCTGCAATGCCTTGCCGGTGTCTCTTCCCGGGTCGCCCCCCGTAGTGCCGTTGTGGCATATCCTCTTCTCTGATTTTTGCCTGACACCCGTTTGACCCGTCGCACGCACAAGCATGCGACGGATTTTTTTTGCATGGGGAACCGCATGGGTTGTTGCTGCAATCTTCGGCGGAGATGGGAGAAGGACTTCTTTCGCTCTCTTTTCAGAAGACAGGAGGCGGCTCGGCAAAATCAAACTCGAAAACTTTGTTTTCCGTTTGTTTCTGCCCTTGCCTTTCGCTATCTTTGCCGGAAACAACAAAAATACCAACCTAAACACACAACGACATGAGATTATCGAAAATCATGCTCGCCGCCCTTGTTGCCTTTGCCACCACGACCGGCTGGGCACAGAACAAAGGCGGTATCGATGCCGAGATGCTCGGCAAGTTGCGCGACAGTTATAAACATACCCCCGAAGAGAAAGCCCTGCGCAACGCGTTGGCCGGTACCGATATTCAGAAGTTGGCGGCTAATGCCGACGTGACGACCGAGGTCGACGCCTATTTCTCGCACCGGGTTCCCACCAAGGGCATTACCGACCAGCAGTCGTCGGGTCGTTGCTGGCTCTTCTCGGGCATGAACGTGCTGCGTGCCAAAATGATGGCCGAGTATGACCTGCCCGAATGCGAGTTCTCGCAAGTCTACTGCTTTTTCTATGACCAACTCGAAAAGGCCAACCTCTTCTTGCAAGGGGTCGTCGATACCCGCCATCTACCCATGGACGACAAAATGGTGGAATGGCTCTTCAAGAACCCGTTGAGCGATGGCGGCCAGTTTACCGGCGTGGCCGACATCATCGGCAAATACGGCCTTGTGCCCCGCGAAGTCATGAACGAGACTTTCAGTGCCAACAACACGGCCCGCATCGCTTTCTTGATAAAACTCAAATTGCGCGAATATGGCTTGCAGTTGCGCGAGCTCCCGGCCAAGACCAAACAGGCCGACATCGACAAGAAAAAGACCGAGATGCTCTCGACCGTTTATCGCATGCTGGCTCGTGCTTTCGGCGAACCGCCCACCGAGTTTTCCTGGACCCGCAAAGACGCCAAGGGCAATCCTGTCGAGACCAAGACCTATACTCCCAAGTCGTTCTATGACGAATATATCGGCGATGACCTCACCGGCGGTTATGTCATGCTCATGAACGACCCGTCGCGCCCCTATTACAAGCTGTATGAAATCGATTATGACCGCCATGCCTACGACGGTGCCAACTGGACATACGTCAACCTGCCCGCCGATGACATCAAGGCCATGGCCATTGCCTCTATCAAAGACAGCACCGCCATGTATTTCTCGTGCGACGTAGCCAAATACCTCGACTCCAAGAAGGGCACTCTCGATTTGCGAAACTACGACTACGAGTCGCTCATGGGAACCACTTTCGGCATGGACAAGAAACAGCGCATACAGACCTTTGCCAGCGGTTCGTCGCATGCCATGACCCTCGTGGCCGTGAATCTCGATGCCGAGGGTAAACCCGACCGTTGGCTTCTCGAAAACAGCTGGGGGGCAGCCTCCGGATATAAGGGCTTCTTGATTATGACCGATGAGTGGTTCGACGAATACATGTTCCGCCTCGTCGTCGAGAAAAAATATGTGCCTCAAAATATCCTCGACATTCTCAAACAGGAACCCACGCTGCTTCCCGCTTGGGACCCGATGTTTGCCGAGGACGAATAATCAATCTCAAAAATCGAAAACAATATGGAATTTATAGAACAAGCAATCCCCGGTGTGTATGTCATAGAGCCCAAAAAGTTCGGTGATGCCCGAGGCTATTTCATGGAGACTTACCGGCAGGATCTTTTCGAACAGCATGTCGGGAGAGTCGATTTTGTGCAAGACAATGAGTCGCGTTCGACCTACGGCGTGTTGAGAGGTCTCCATTTTCAAAAGGGGGAATTTTCGCAGGCCAAGTTGGTGCGTGTCATCGAAGGCCGTGTGCTCGACGTGGCCGTCGATTTGCGCAAGTCATCGCCCACCTTCGGCAAATATGTGGCAGTGGAGCTCTCGGACGAGAATGCCCGTCAGCTCTTTATTCCCCGCGGTTTTGCCCACGGTTTCCTGGTGTTGAGTCCCACGGCGACCTTTGTGTATAAGGTCGACAATGTCTATGCGCCGCAGTCCGAGGCATCGCTCATCTACAACGACCCCCAGGTGGGAATCGAATGGCCCATCGCCGAGGAGGAGATGTTGCTCTCTCCCAAGGACCGGGCCGGCAAACCCCTCTCCGAGGTTTATTGCTTCGATTGATAGAGAATCGCTCTTTTCAAGATAGGACAAAGGGGCAACCAAGAGAATGGTTGCCCCTTTGTCTGCATATAAAGAGAAAAGTCTTACAGTACGGTGGCGATGTCTTCGACGATTTGCGGGGCGGTGAGACGGTTGGCCGAGAGTAATTCGCCGGCGTCGTATCGGTCGACAAACTCTTTGCGCAGTCCGTAATTGAGCACTTTCATATCGCTGTCACCGTAGAATCGGGCTATTTTCTCGCCGAAACCTCCGTCGAGAATGCCGTCTTCGAGCGTGATGACCAGCCGGTGGTCTTTTTTCAGGCTGTCGAGCATTTTGTCGTCGGTGCCGGTGAGGTAACGCGGGTTGATGAGGGTAGGGGTGATTCCCTGTTGCTCGTGCAACTGTTGGGCAACCGTTTCGCCTAATTGGTAGAATGACCCGGCGGCGATGATGGCGACCGTGTCGCCCTGTTGCATGACCTTGTAGCGGTTGAGGTCGCCGTAATCGGCATCGACGGGTGCGTTGTTGCATATCACGCCGTTGCCCGGCACGCGAATGGCCACCGGGTGGCTCGTTTGCCGCATACCCCAACGGAGCATGGCAAAATATTCCTCTTTGCAGGTCGGTGCCAGATAGACCAGGTTGGGTATGTTGGAGAGCATGGGTATGTCGAATAGCCCGAGATGGGTGACATCGTTCATGCCCCATACCGAAGCGGCGAAGACGCAGATGACGGCCGGGTTGTTGTTGATGCAGAGGTCTTGCGAGAGTTGGTCGTAGGTGCGTTGTATGAAAGAGCTGTACACGCCATATACGGGGCAGCCTCCACCGGCAGCGATGCCCGAAGCCAGTGCTACGGCGTGTTCTTCGGCAATGCCCACGTCGACAAACTGCCGGCCGGCTTTGCGACGGCGTTCGGGTGAGAAGCCGAATACGGCAGGAGTACCCGACGTGATGGCGACGACTCGCGGATCCTTGCCTATTTCGTCGAGCAGGAAGGCTCCGGTGAGTTCGTCGTAGTCTTTTTCCTCCTCAGAAACGTTTACTTCTCCTGTCGAGAGGTCGAACGGCAGGCTCCAATGGAAACGTTCCTTCTCCTGTTCGGCCAAGGCGTAACCCTTCCCTTTCAGGGTGTGTATGTGCACGACTACCGGGTGCGGGCAGTCTTTGACCCGACGGAATGTCTCGATGAGGGTGGCGATGTCGTTGCCCTCCTCGACATAGACGTAGTCGAGACCCAGCGATCGGAAGTAGTTGCAGGGGGCTTCACCGTGGCTTTCGCGCAGCAGTTGCAGGTTTTGGTACAGTCCGCCGTGGTTTTCGGCGATGGACATTTCGTTGTCGTTCACGACGATGATCATGTTGGTGCCGGCTTCGGCTGCATTGCTCAGCCCTTCGAAGGCTTCCCCTCCGCTGAGGGAGCCGTCGCCTATGACGGCGATGATGTTTCTCCGTTCGCCTTTCAGGTCGCGGGCCTTGGCCAGTCCACAGGCCAGGCTCACCGAGGTCGAGGTGTGTCCTACGGTGAAGAAGTCGTGTTCACTTTCCTGCCGGTTGGTATATCCGGTTACGGAGTCGTATTCGGCCGGGTCGAGAAAGGCTTCGGCGCGACCGGTAAGCATTTTGTGGGTATAGCTTTGGTGCGAAACGTCATAGACGATTTTATCGTGGGGAGAGTCAAACACGACATGCAGGGCAATCGTGGCCTCGACCATGCCGAGATTGGGACCGACGTGTCCGCCGTGAACGCTGAGCTTTGCCAGCAGGGCTTGTCGTATCTCTTGCGACAGCTCTTCGAGTTGTGACAAGGAGAGTCGTTTGATGTCTTGGGGAGAGTGGATTTGGTTTAGGAACATGGGTTAAGTAATCTTTTGTGAATAGAATCTTTTTTTGTTTTTTCGGTAAGTATCATTCCCGAACACGGAGTCGTTGCCTCAATGCGTCGGCAAAGATAAGTCTCATTCCGGTATATCGGCCAATATTTTTTACGGCGATTTTTACCCCGATTACTGATTTTACCCCAAAAAACAGAGAACGACACCCCGAACAGGGTGCCGTTCTCTGGCTAGGTCGGTCATTACCTCCTGCGGCCGGGCAAGAGTTGCGACCTGTGGATTAGATGATTTTTTCGAGTTGCGAAATGTTGCGGGCCACTTCTTCGTCGGTGACTTCGTAGTTTTGCAGGTCGTTGGCGATGTATTGGTCGTAAGCTGCCATGTCGATGAGACCGTGACCCGAGAGGTTGAAGAGAATGACTTTTGATTTTCCTTCGAGTTTGGCTTGTTCGGCTTCACGAATGGCTGTTGCGATGGCGTGCGACGACTCGGGCGCGGGAATGATGCCTTCGGCCTGGGCAAAGATGGTGGCAGCCTTGAAGGTTTCGAGTTGGGGTATGTCGACAGCTTCCATGAGACCCTCTTTGCGCAACTGGCTTACGATGGAGCCGGCTCCGTGGTAACGGAGACCGCCGGCGTGGATATTCGACGGTGAGAAGTTGTGTCCCAGCGTGAACATGGGGATAAGAGGCGTGTATCCGGCTTCGTCGCCAAAGTCATACTGGAAGACACCGCGGGTGAGCTTGGGGCAGGAGGCCGGCTCGGCCGCAACGACGCGGAGATTCTTCCCTTCTTTCAGCTTGTGGCGCAGGAAGGGGAAGGAGATGCCCGAGAAGTTCGAACCGCCACCGAAGCAGGCGATAACCACATCGGGATATTCTCCGGCCATTTCCATCTGCTTTTCGGCTTCGAGTCCGATGACCGTTTGATGCAGCATCACATGGTTGAGCACACTGCCCAGCGTATATTTGCAGTTGGGCGTCTGCATGGCCAGTTCCACGGCTTCGGAGATGGCGGTTCCCAAACTGCCTTGGTAGTTGGGGTGCTCGGTGAGGATTTTACGGCCGGCACGGGTACTCATACTGGGCGATGCGATGACTTGGGCACCGAATGTCTGCATGATGGAGCGGCGATAGGGTTTCTGGTGGTAGCTCACTTTTACCATATACACGGCCAGTTCGAGACCGAAAGCCTTGGCGGCAAAGGAGAGTGCGGCACCCCATTGGCCGGCACCGGTCTCGGTGGTGATATTGGTTACGCCCTCTTTTTTGCAGAAATAGGCTTGTGCAATGGCCGAGTTGAGTTTGTGGGAACCTACCGGGCTGACACTTTCGTTTTTGAAATAGATGTGGGCCGGGGTGTCGAGATATTTTTCGAGGCCGTAGGCTCGTACCAGGGGGGTCGGTCTCCATATCTTATACATGTCACGCACTTGTTCGGGTATCTCTATCCAGGCATCGGTCTGGTTCATCTCCTGGTGTGCCAGTTCTTTGGCGAAGAGCGGATAGAAATCTTCCTCTTTCATCGGTTGATGGGTCTGAGGATTCAAGGGGGGCAGGGGTTTCGTCTTCATGTCGGCGACGATGTTATACCATGCCGTGGGAATGTCTTTTTCTTGCAGTAAAAATTTTTTTGTTTCCATTGTTACATTGATTTATTATGAGATATTGTTAGATAATAAGCATGGGGTAAATACAAAAAAAGAAGGTTTGTCACGGCCGTGACAAACCTTCTTATATGGGGATATGGAGGTTGTGTCTTACGACCATCGGGGGTGTAAGTGACGCCAACCTTGCCAATTTTTTGCGTATGTCGAATGCATGTCGTTCGTTTTTTCTTTGAGGCAAAAGTAGAAAAATAAATTCAATTCTACAACAAATTGCAGAAAAAAATTTTATTTTGTAGAAAAATTCTTGCCGACCAGGCTGTTGAGGTAACATTCGATATTGGTATATTCCTGGCTTATCGTGTAGGCCGAGGCATCGCTCGGGTCGTGCCGATTGAGCCCGTGACGTTTTTCCCAGCGGTCGGGCATACCGTCGCCGTCACTGTCCTTGCGGGGCTTTTTCGATTTCAACTTGGGCCAGCCGCCGGCATCTGTGGGCGTGTCGATGATGCCGTTGGTGCCGAATGTCCCGAGACCCTTTTTCACTTGCTCGATGACCGCCTTGTCGTAGCTGTCGCGGGCGTGGCTGCACCCGGCGATGGCCAATACCCGGCGGTAGGCTTCGGCCGGGCTGTCTTCTTCTATCGGTTCATAGGGGAATGGGGTGGAGACGATGCACGAAGCACTTGCCTCACCCGGCGTGGGAACGGCATCGGGAGCTATGCCGAGCGTTTTCTGGCTGTTTTTTGCATCGGGGGTATAGCTCTTTCCCGGACGGTCACCGATGGCGGCAAGGTTGTCCAAAGTCACGGCCGTGTCGCCCTCCATGACATTGCCGGCCACATAGTAGCGTCCGGTCCCGTCATCGGCCACGTCGAGCAGTCGGTGGTGTTGCGAGGCCGGTCCCGGTTTGTAATAATTGTTTACGAGGTTTATCTCGCCGTGGTGCCCTCCGCCATACGCGGTTTTATACCCCCAGTTATACACGACGTTGTTGCGGTAATCGACCCATTTGGTACCGTCGACCGAGGCAAAGCGCGGGTTGCGGCTCGCGTGGTTGGCCAGCAGGTTGTGGTGGAACGTTGCTTTGTATCCGCCCCAAATGCCGCCGAAACCGTGGCTTCCTTTGGTGTGTATCGAGTGGTTCAGGCTGTGCGAGATGAGACACCATTGCACGGTGAGATTCTCGGTCTTGTATATCGACAGGCACTCGTCGATACTCCAACTGGCAGAGAGGTGGTCGAGAATTACATTTTTCTGTCCGTAACGACCGCCTCCTATGCCGTCGCTGTCGCGTTGGTAACGGTCGCCCACACGCACGCGCAGGTAACGTATGATGACGTTGCTGGCATTGATGGTCAGCGGATAATCTTTCAGGCAGATACCGTCGCCCGGGGCCGATTGCCCGGCGATGGTGATGCTGTCGTTGTTGATGCGCAAGGGCGATTTCAATTCGATGGTTCCGTCGATGGCAAAAACAATGATGCGGGCACCTTTCTGTTCTACGGCATCGCGTAGGCTGCCGGGGCCGCTGTCGTTGAGATTGGTTACGGTGATGACTTTGCCGCCCCGTCCGCCGGTGGTGTATTTCCCATATCCTTCGGCGCCGGGAAAGGCGAGGGGCTGGGCTTGGCTTATGCTCCCCATGCTGAATAGCAGCAATAGAGCGGGGAAGATGTTTTTCATAAAAATAGAGTGAGGCTCTTCTTATTATTATAACGTGGAATGGCAGGAAGCCGGTTCCGGTCGTCGCACAGGTGATGATTACCGGTGCTTGCCACCTCTGTCATCGGAGTGTGGAGGAGGGGCGCTCGATGCGTCTTATCATGTCGCGGGCCAAGGTGCCACGGTCTCCGTCCAACCCGTTTTCGAGGGCTTTGTGCAACCAGTGTGCCGATTGGGTGTTGTCTTGCTCCACTCCTTCGCCCGAGTAGTAGCACATGCCCAGGAAGTATTGGGCTTCGGCCAAATCCTGATAAGCGGCTTTTCGATACCAAAAGAAGGCTTTTTCGAGATTCTTCTCGACGCCTTTCCCGTCGTAATAGCAGGCTCCGAGTATGAATTGGGCTTCGGCTTCCCCTTGTTTGGCGGCGACTTCGAACCATTGCGCGGCCAGCGAGTCGTTGGCTTCGGTACCCCAGCCGTTGGCGTAGCATGAACCGACCTCCTTTTGTGCCTGGACAATCCCGTTTTGGGCGGCTTTCGTAAACCAAAGGAATGCTTTGTCCAAGTCTTTTTCCGTGCCTTTTCCCTTGAAATGGCAGGCTCCGAGAATGTATTGCGCTCCGCCTATTCCTTCTTCGGCGGCTTTCTCACACCAGTCGACGGCCTTTTTGTAGTTGCGCTTGACTCCTCTTTTGAAGTAGTAGCATTCCCCCAGCCGGTATTGAGCCTGGGCATCGCCTTGCTCTGCCGCCGTCGTGAAATATTCGACGGCCGTTTTGTATTTCTTGGCGAGGTATGCCTCTTCGCCTTTGCGGGTCAATTCGCCGATGGCCGGCTCCTGGGCTGCCACCGTGCCGGCAAAGAGCAGGGTGCCGAGGAGAAGGAGGCCGGCTGCCCACGATGAGAACGACGATTTTGTCATAATGCGACTATTTGAGTAAACATTTCTTGGTAGCTTGGTCGGCAAATCGCACCGGACAGTTTTTCTCGATGTCGATATTCCGGTTGTCGTTGCCTTCTATGGTAATTCCCTCGGCCGTTTCCTTGCCGGGTTCTCTCAGTTTCTCGACAAGTATGTCGCTGTTGTTGCGCAGAATGAGTTGGGACGATGCGGCCGGGTTGATGAGTGTGATACCGTCGAGAACGGCATCGTCGGTCTGTTCGATGAAGAGCAACGCGCGTGGGTCGGCTTGCCGCACTTCGAGACATAAGTTTTGTATGCGCAGACCCTGGGCATTTTTTACATAGAGCCCCGAGGCGGGAGCATCGGCAAAGATGAGGGTCTCGGGATATTCCTTTTCGCGTTCGGGCAAGTTGCGGTTTTGGGCATGTTCTGCCGAGCCGCCGCCGTCGCATATCAGATGCACGTTGGTGAGGGTGACGTTTTCGACCGGGTGCCCTTCAAGGCCGGTAATGGAGCTGGTCACCAACCCGTGCATGGTGGCGGTGAGGTTGTTTATGTGCACGTTGCGCAGGGTTCCTGCCGGTTGAGAGGGACCGCCGTCGTAATAGTTGCGTCCGCGGTTGGCCAGTCGAATGAAGAGCGGGGTCATCACCCCATACATCGAGATGTTGCTGATGTTGAAGTTTTCGAGCAGAGCGCCGTCGACCGTTTCGATGGCAAGTCCGCCGAGCGTGCGGTGGGGACGGTCGTAAATCGTGGGTTCGTCGGCGCGGCGGAAGACACAGTTGGTAATCGAGAAGTTGCGGAATCCGCCGTTGGTTTCGCTGCCCCACTTCATGGCGTTGCAGTTGGCGGCAATGACGCAGTTGGCCACCACCACGTTTTCGCACCGACCTGTGGCATTGGTCGTCTTGAAGCAGATGGCGTCGTCGTCGGTGTTGAAGTGGCTGTTGACGATGCGCACCTGTCGGCAGTTGTCGATGTCGATGCCGTCGTTGTTGTAGTTGCCGTGGTTATAGACGTCGATGCCGTCGATGAAGACATTTTCGCAGTCGAGGTAATGTTGGGTCCATGCCGGGGAGTTGCGCAAATGTATGTGGTTGAGTGTGACATTCTTGCAGCTGATGACACGCAGCAGGTAGGGGCGTCGGGTGATGCCCATGAGGGTCTCGGTCTCGGTGGCGGGATAGTTTTTCAGGGAGCCTTGCCCGTCGATGGTGCCTTCGCCGCAAATCGTTATGTTCTCGACCTTTTCGGCGAAGATGAGCGAACGGTTGGAATATCGTTTGATGTGAGAAACGTAGCTCGACTCATACGCCGGGTAATCGCTGAATTGTGTGCTCCCCAACAGCGTGGCTCCTCGTTCGATGTGCAGGGTTACGTTGCTTTTCAGGACGAGGGTGCCGCTCAGGTATTTGCCGGGGGTGAGGACAACGGTTTCTCCGCCGCAGGCCGAGGCCGAGTCGATGGCAGCCTGTATGGCCCGGGTGTCGAGGGTCTGTCCGTCGCCTTTGGCTCCGAAGGAGCGAACGTCGAGGGCGGCAGATACGAGTTGGGTAAAGAAGAAAAGTGTCGCTGTGAGAAATAGGGCTTTTTTCATGGTATTGGGTTGAATAAATGGATAAAGCTGTTTTTGAAGAACTTTTGGGGTGATGGCGCCTTGTTTTTAAGCATTACAAAAATAGGGAGAATATGTGTAAAACAGAAACTTTTCTTGCCTATTTATCGACCGATTTGAGTTTTTAAGGATAATTTGTTTTCTGCCACCCCTATTGTGAAGTATGGATTATACATAAAAAAACTCCTTTTACGAAGGAGGCTTTGAAAGGGTGTAACGTCTCGGCTATTGGATAATCTGTTTGATGGAAATCGTGCGACCGTCATCGGTGGTGAACGTCATGATGCAGAAATGCAGTTGTTGGGGCATTTCAAAGATATTGTCGCCGACCTGTTTCAACGAGTAGTTGCGCCCCGTGACATCAGACGCCGTGGCTTTTGTTATTGCTTGATTGGAGAGCACATGCAGCAGACCGTTTTCAATCTTTATCTGCATCTTGTCGGCGTCATTCCGAATGTCGTTTACACCGCCGGGAGAGGTGCCCCATTGCGTTTGAAGCCAATCGGTATTTTTTTTCAGCATCGATTTCAGTTTGCCGCATTTTGAGTCGGTATCTCCTTTGTTGTACTGCGGCCAACGCAGGGCGTCGGCTTTGTCGGCCTGCCGGCACAAAGCGGTGAATTGGTCGATGAAGTCATAAATCTCGTCGTATTTCTCGGGATAAAATTCCTGCCATATTTCGCGCACTTTCTTTTGGAAATTGGGGTAGCGGGCTATCTCTTTTATCCATACCAAATTAGGGTAATTGCTCCCTTCATAGACAAAACTCTCTTTGTTTCGCCAGAAAGAATATCCAAGGTCCCACAGCGGGCCGAATATCCATTTCTGGTCGGCGCCTTGCTCTTTATGGAGGTATGTACTTCCGTGAAAGGCATCGGCGTTATCGATAATCTCTTGCACAATGTAGTAGCGGGCCAAATAGTCGATGTCGATGTATTTTTCCCATTCGGTCGACGTGCTGTCTTCGTCGCAGATGAGAGAGTCGAGCATCGTCATTTGCTCTATCAGGTAATTCTGTTGTTGCGGCGAAACGACTTCGGGCGTCTTGTGGGTCACGCGTATCCGATACCCGCTTTTCCCGACGAATTGTATCTGATACGGGTCGTCGTAGTTGTCTATCTCCACAAGCCAGCCTCCGGTAATCTCTACCGAGTCGGTCGCTTCGTCGGGTTGCTCATAGATGTTTACGCGGTCACTGTCTACGCGTACATTTTGAGCCAAGATGTAGAATCCGATATATTCTCCGTTCAAGACTACTTCTACGGGTCTTATTTCGGGAGTCCATGTGAGTTGAATCATGCGTCCCAACTCCATGCCTGCCGTTTCGGACAGGAATTGAGTGTATGTGCCGACCTCGGCCAGGAGAACGAAGTGCTTGCTCTTGGGCATGCCCATGAGGGGTGTTTTGGAGCCGAGTTTCAGTTTGTAGGGCTTTTTGTCGGCATTGGTCCAGGAAGAATTTCCGCGCCCTCTGATTTCGAGTGGGAGTTGTTCCTCTTTTGTTCCGTAAGGTTCGTAACCTTCGAGGCCGAATGTTTCGAGGTAGTAGGTTGCATCGACATAATCTTCTTTCGAAACGATGGGAACGCTGTCGACGGTCGTGATGAACATGACGGGAATTGTCCCCGAATAGGAGGGTATTGTGTCCGTACGGGTCGTTGTTTCGGCCGGGGCGGCAGCTCGATTTACTTGTGATAGCAAGATGAGGCTTGCAATGAGAAGAAATTTTTTCATGGTAGTAGTATAAAAAGATAATAAATAATCAAAGATGTAAAAGTGTTTTGGCTGTGTAAATGATTTTTGCTTAAATAATGCTAAAAATGAAAGATTTGGCCGATTATTTATATTCCGTATAAATAAAATGGACGGATTATTATGTAGAATGAAAATAAATAACGACTTTTGTGGAGAATTTGTCAACATCATAAAAAGAGGAAAATCTATGCGGCTCTCCGAAGTTCCCACCGGTCAAGAAGTTGTTATCGTGAAAGTGCTGGGTTACGGTGCATTCTGCAAGCGTATCATCGAAATGGGTTTTGTGCGGGGCAAGAAGGTGAAGGTCTTGCTCAATGCCCCTTTGAAGGATCCCGTAAAATATAAGATTCTCGACTATGAGGTGTCACTGCGCCGTAGCGAAGCCGCACTCATCGAGGTAATGACCCTCGAAGAGGCTCGTACCGAACTGCCGGTCGGTGCCGGCGAACTCATAGTCGATGAGGAGATGCAGATGCAGAAGGCCGCCGACAGGTCGAGCAAGGTGATAAACATTGCGTTGGTGGGCAATCCCAACTGCGGCAAGACCTCTCTCTTCAACGTCGCTTCGGGGGCGCACGAACATGTGGGCAATTATAGCGGCGTGACGGTCGATGCCAAGCAGGGACATTTCGACTATAAGGGCTACCGTTTCAATATCTGTGATTTGCCGGGCACATATTCCCTTTCGGCCTACACGCCCGAGGAGCTCTATGTGCGGCGCCACATCGTCGAGAAGCAACCCGATGTGGTGGTAAACGTCGTGGTGGCTTCCAATCTCGAACGCAACCTCTTCCTTACTACCGAGCTCATCGATATGGACCTCCGCATGGTGGTGGCCCTCAACATGTATGATGAGTTGGAGGCCAGTGGCGACCGTTTCGACTACGAAATGCTCGGGAAGATGCTCGGTGTCCCCATGGTGCCGACCATTTCGCGCACCGGCTGGGGCCTCGATACGCTTTTTGACACCATCATACGGGTCTATGAGCGCGAAGACCCGGTCGTGCGGCATATACATGTCAATCACGGAACACTGCTCGAAGAGAGTATTTCCCAAATTAAAGACGCCATCAAGAAAGAGGCCCGGGAAGTCTATTCGCTTTCGCCCCGATATTTGGCCATCAAATTGCTCGAACGCGACAAGGAGATGGAACACATTTTGTCGAATGAACCCTCTTATGCACATTGGATTGCCTTGCGCGACAAAGAAGGCAAGCGTATCGAGGATACGCTCGGCGAAAGTGTCGAGGCGGCCGTTGCCAATGAAAAGTACGGTTTTATCTCGGGGGCTCTGCACGAAACCCTTGTACCCGGCAAACGAAATGAGTTTAAAACCACGCGTCTCATCGATTCGTTGGTGACCCACAAGATTTACGGGTTTCCCATATTCCTTTTCTTGATGTGGGTCATGTTCGAAGCGACCTTTGTGCTCGGTGCCTATCCCATGGAGTGGATAGAGTCGGGCGTGAACGCGTTGGGCGGCTTTATTGAGCGGTTCATGTCGCCGGGTCCTCTCAAAGATTTGCTCATCGATGGCGTGATAGGCGGTGTGGGCAGCGTCATCGTCTTCCTGCCCAACATACTCATACTCTATCTCTTCATCTCTTTCATGGAAGACTCGGGCTATATGGCGCGGGCGGCCTTTATCATGGACAAAATCATGCACAAGGTGGGATTGCATGGGAAGTCGTTTATCCCCCTTATCATGGGTTTTGGTTGCAATGTGCCGGCCATCATGGCCACGCGTACCATCGAGAGCCGCAGTAGTCGCATCATCACGATACTCATCAATCCCTTCATGTCGTGCAGTGCCCGTTTGCCGGTCTATGTGCTGATTATCGGCACCTTCTTCTCGGCCTACGCCAGCTTTGTGTTCTTGGGGCTCTATGTCGTGGGAATACTGGCCGCCATACTCACGGCCCGCCTGCTTCGCCGTTTTTATTTCAAGAAAGACGAGACCCCCTTTGTCATGGAACTGCCACCATACCGGGTGCCGACGATGAAGGCCACCATGCGTCACATGTGGGACAAGGCCGAACAATATCTGCGCAAGATGGGCGGTGTTATTTTGGTCGCTGCCGTGGTCGTGTGGTTTTTGAGCTATTATCCTCGTCCGCAGGTCGACCCGGTGACCGGGGTGACCGAAACCGCGGCCATGCAGCAGAAAAATTCTTACTTGGGAAAACTGGGTCAGCTTGTTGAGCCGGTCATGGAGCCGCTCGGTTTTAATTGGAAAGTCGACATCGCCCTCTTGTCGGGAGTCGCCGCCAAAGAAATCGTCGTCAGTACCATTGGCGTGTTGTATGCCGGTGACCCGGATTTGGCAGAAGACGACGCTTCGTTGCGCGAAAGGCTGACGGCAAACAATCCCGAAACCGGTTCTCCCGACTTCACGCCGCTGGTGGCAATCTCTTTTTTGATTTTTGTGCTGTTGTATTTCCCCTGTCTGGCCAGCATTGCCGCCATTGTCAAGGAGACGGGAAGTTGGGGGTGGGGTATTTTCTCCATCGTCTACAATACGGCATTTGCCTGGGTGGTTGCGTTTTTGGTGTTCAACATCGGTAAATTATTTGTGTGATTATGGCACAGCAATTAATCGTTATTATCATAGGAGTGGCCGTTGCGGCTTATGTCGTGTACCATATCGTTCGCGCGATAAAGGGTAAATCTTCGTCGTGTCACTGTGGGTGCCAAGGCTGTAAATCGGCCTCCTGTCGTGGTGATGGAAGCATGGGTGAAGGCCGGCGTGAAGAAATTGCAAAGAAAAACGCCACATCTGCTTGCAGAATCAAAAAATAACTTCTATCTTTGCCACGCAAAAGCAACAAGGTTCCTTGGCCGAGAGGTTAGGCACTGGTCTGCAAAACCACTTACAGCAGTTCGAATCTGCTAGGAACCTCACGACAGAAAGGCGCTCATCAAACAATGAGCGCCTTTCTGTGTTTTCTATGATTATATACTTCCTCCTTGATGTGGTAATTATAGTAGACCGGTTTTTACCAATATCATTTTTCAGACATTCCCGAGAAGAATGAAAATTTAAAAAGAACGCGAGGTGTACCTCCGCGCTCTTTTCTACTAAGGTAGAAAGAATTGGGACCCGTGAGCCGATGTTGCATGGGCATCATCGCCGGGGTTTCCCTATTTTTGTGTGGCGATGCGGGTGAAGAGATACATCGCCCCGCAGCAAAGGGCAATGATGATACCTGTCGTTATGAGAATATTGCCCATACCGGTAAGCGGGGAAACGATGCCGCCGAAAAGAAATTGCGTAAATCCCAGCAAGGCCGAAGCATTACCGGCACTCTTGCGTTCGAGGTCGAGAGCGAGGGCCGTGGAGGTGGGCATCACCATGCCGAAGAAGAACATCATCACAAACAGCAACCCTTCCACTACGGCAAAAGAGAGGTCGGCCACAAGGGCGGCAGCCACGCACAGTCCCAGGATAAAAAATACCGTGGCTCCCACCCGCAGGGCTGTGGTAGCACTGGAAAACCTCGGGGTGAGCAGGCTCGACCCGATCATGATGGCAAAGGCATTCAAGCCGAAACAGATGCTGTAAAGCATGGGACTGATTTCGTAGTGTTGCTGGAATATGAATGGCGAAGCGGCGATGTAACTGAACAAAACCCCCATGGCGAAGGTTTGTATGAGCAGATAGAAGGTAAACTGCCGGTTGCGCAGCACGGGAACAAGTTGCGTGAATGTCGACAGAATGCCTCCCTGGAAACGATTCTCGGGCAAGAGGGTCTCTTTCTGTCCGAAACTGATGAGGGTGAGAATGATGCCGATGGCCAACAATATGATGAAGATGCCCCGCCAGTCGGTCCATTCGAGCATGATGCCACCCAATACCGGCGCACCTACCGGTGCAATGCCGTTGATGGCGGCCATGAGGGAGAAGGTGCGGGCCAATGCGTTGCCGGCATAGAGGTCGGTGACGATGGAGCGTGAGATGACAAGGCCTCCGGCTGCTGCAAAACCTTGTATGAGGCGGTACACGATAAATGTGTGTATATCGTTGGCATACAGGCAGGCCACGGTCGATATGACAAACAATATCAATGAGATGATGAGGGGGGTGCGACGGCCCAGCTTGTCGCTGAGCGGGCCGATAATCATCTGCCCTGTGGCCAGCCCCAACATGCTGAATGTGAGGGTGAGTTGTACCAACGAGGTGGTCGTGTCGAAATTGTTGACGAGTTGGGGAAGTGCCGGCAGGTAGAAATCGGTGACAAAGGGACCGAATGCCGACAACATGCTCATGAAGAGTAATATGAAAATGCGGGAATTTTGTTGGTCGGGTAATGTTTGTGTCATGAGGGTCATTTAAAAATTGGCGCAAAATTCCCAAAAATGTTTCAAACAATCTGTCAATAGATAAAAAAAACGGTTAATCATGTTAAATCGCCTCTTCGGCACAAGGTGGCGTGTTGCGAGAATCATTAATTTTAAAACCCAAAAACAGGTGTGCGATGAAGAAAAACAAACAGAAGATAGCGTTGGTATTGGGCAGTGGCGGTGCACGCGGATTGGCGCACATCGGCGTCATCGAGGAGTTGCTTTCGCGTGGATATGAAATAACCTCTGTTGCCGGAACCTCCATGGGTGCCTTGGTGGGTGGAATTTTTGCCGCCGGCAAGCTGTCCGAATTCAAGGAGTGGGTATTGGATATTGATAAGTTGCGCCTGTTTCAGTTGCTCGATTTCTCGTTCCGGCTCGATGGCATGGTCAAGGGGCAGCGCATCATCTCCACGCTCAAAGAGTTTGTTCCCGATAGGCCCATTGAGTCCCTCGATATACCTTTTTCGGCCATAGCCACCGATATGCTGGCCGAGAAGGAGGTTGTCTTCGACAGCGGCAATCTGTTCGAGGCCATTCGGGCTTCGATTTCGTTGCCGGCATTTTTCCGCCCGGTACATAAGTCCGACATGGTATTGATGGACGGTGGAATCCTCAATCCATTACCCGTCAACCGGGTGCATCGTCGTCGTGGCGACAAGCTCTTTGCCGTCGACGTGAATGTGCCCGATGCCGCCAAGCCGGTCCATGTGCAACGGCAGGTAAAGGCGGGGGAGGAGGAAGATTCCGCTTTTGTCGAGTGGTTGAAGCGCACGTTTATGCCCGATTCGGAACGGCAGGAGACGAGGATAACGACCGACAGGTCATACGATGGCGGCTTGATGCAGGCTTCCGATATGATGATTGAGCGCATATCGCGTCTCACGGTCGCACTTTACAAACCTCATTTGCTCATCGAGGTGCCTGTGGCTTCTTACGGTATTCTCGCTTTCTACCATGCCAGAGAAATCATAGAGGCCGGGCGTTTGGCCGCCGTGCGCGCATTGGACCGTTAGGTGTCGTGCCACCTCTCCCGTCGTGACTTGGCGGCGATGGCTGTGGTGTCGTTTCCCGGCAATCCCTTTTGAAGGCGTACGGGGAGAGACCATGCTTTTCCTGCTTGACTAAAAAAGTTAAAGTAAATGATGCTTTCGCGGCTGCATGAGAGGAAAGTTTTACATTTGCGTCTGACATATATGTCAGACATATATGAAAATTCAAAAAAGAAGATAGAATGGAGAGATACAGAGTCGGTCTGGACGTTGGCTCTACGACGGCGAAGATGGTCGTTCTCGATAGTGAAGGCAATACCGTATATACCTGTTATCGACGTCATCAGGCAGCCGTGGAGGCTTTATTGGACAATTTCTTCGAGGAGTTGTGCGACCGTTTCCCGGGTGCATCGTGCACGTTGGTCATGACCGGCAGTGTCGGATTGGGCGTTGCCGAGCGTTGCGGCATACCTTTCGTGCAGGAGGTGGTCGCTGCCACGCAATGCGTGTCGCGACAATTTCCCCATGTGAGTTCGATAATTGATATTGGGGGCGAAGATGCCAAGGTGGTATTCCTGCACAAGGATAAGCCGGCCGATTTGCGCATGAACGGCAACTGTGCCGGCGGTACCGGTGCGTTTATCGACCAAATGGCTTTGTTGCTGGGGGTTCCGGTCGAGGAAATGAGCGATTTGGCTTTACAGGCGCATACGATATATCCGATAGCCTCCCGGTGTGGCGTTTTTTCCAAGACCGATGTGCAGAACCTCTTGGCCAAAAATGTCGACAAGGCCGATGTGGCAGCTTCGGTGTTCCATGCCGTGGCCGTGCAGACGATAGTCACCCTTTCGCGTGGTTGCGAGTTTTCTCTGCCGGTGCTTTTTTGTGGAGGGCCGCTCACCTTCGTGCCGGCCTTGCGCAAGGCATTTGTCGATTATTTGCATTTGACACCCGGTCAGTGGGTCGTCCCCGAACAAAGTCATTTGATTCCCGCATGGGGCGCGGCCTTGTCGCCCGATGTCGTTGATTACCGCCCGCTTGATGAGTGGGCGGCCGTTTGGCGCCAAAAAGCACATGCCGAGGCAGTGAAATCTTCCATGGAACCGATTTTTGAAAATGAGTCGGCCTACCACCTTTGGCAACAGGAACATTCTGCCCGGAGAATCGAGCAGGCACAATGGCGAAGCGGGGTGATGCATGTTTACTTGGGTATAGACTCCGGTTCTACGACGACCAAAATCGTCCTGCTTGCCGACGACGACAAGGTGCTGTTTACCCATTACGCACCCAACAACGGAAATCCGGTACTGGCCGTGAAAGAGGGGCTTGCCTCGATGCAGGCCCAGGCCGAGGCTCATGCCGTGTCGTTGCATATTCTCGGGAGTTGTGTCACCGGCTACGGTGAGGAACTGATAAAGGCGGCTTTCGGTCTCGATGCCGGTATTATCGAAACGATTGCCCATTACTTGGCAGCACGCCGTTTCGATGAACGGGTCTCGTTTATTCTCGACATCGGCGGCCAGGATATGAAGGCGATATTTGTCGACAAAGGGGTGTTGACGCGTATGGAAATCAATGAAGCCTGCTCATCGGGGTGCGGCTCGTTTATCGAGACCTTTGCCCGTTCGTTGGGATATGCCGTGCCCGACTTTGCCCGCTTGGCCTCTTTGGCGCTCCACCCTTGCGACTTGGGTACCCGGTGCACCGTGTTTATGAACTCCAAGGTGAAACAGGTCTTGCGTGAAGGGGCTACCGTCGGCGACATTGCAGCCGGTTTGGCCTATTCGGTGGTCAAGAATTGCCTCTATAAAGTATTGAAAATAAATGACCTCTCTGAGCTGGGCGACCATATCGTCGTGCAGGGAGGCACGATGCGCAACGATGCGGTGGTGGGGGCTTTTGAAAAACTCACGGGAAAGCGGGTCTCGCGAAGCAATTTCCCCGAGTTGATGGGGGCTTATGGGTGTGCTTGGTATGCCAAACACACGGAACATGCCGGTTGCATTGTTACGCCCGAAAGTTTGATGCAGGGGGCGGTTTATTCTACCCGGCAGACATCGTGTGCCGGGTGCGCCAACCGTTGCCGCATAACCCGTTACGATTTTTCCGGCGGGCGTTCTTACTATTCGGGGAATAAATGTGAGAAACATTTTTCCAACCGGGGTGAAGCGGCCGAAAAAGGAGTGAACACCTATGATGAAAAGATTGAACTTCTTTTTGATCGGCCCTCACTTGACGAGGGAAAGTTGACGATAGGTATTCCCCGTTGCCTCAACATGTATGAAGATTATCCCTTCTGGCATACTCTTTTCACCTCGGCCGGAATGCGGGTCGTTCTTTCTTCCCCCTCCCGGTATGCGGCTTATGAAGCATCGGCCCATTGGGTGATGTCCGACAATATTTGTTTCCCGGCCAAATTGGTACACAGTCACTTGCAGGAGTTGTGCGACCGACGGGTCGACCGCATTTTCTTCCCTTTTGTCGTGTATGAACGGCAAGACGACATGCATCGTGTCAACAGTTATAATTGTCCGGTTGTTTCGGGCTACACCGAGGTGTGCAAAAGTGTGATGCCCCTTTCCGTGCCGCTCGATGCCCCCGCAATCACATTCAAGGACGAGAAAGCGCTCTTCCGTCAATGTTCCGATTACCTCCGTTCGCTCGGAGTCCCTTCCCGCGTCATCAAGAAATCTTTTGCGGCGGCCATGGAGGCGCAGCAGGGCTATGTGACGACACTGGCCTCGACGATGAAGCGGCGGGTGACGGAGAACCGTTCGCGAGGCCGGCTGACCATTCTCCTGGCCGGACGGCCTTACCATGCCGATAAACTGGTGCAGCATAAAATCTCCGACATGATTGCCTCGATGGGGGGCGATGTGATTACCGACGATGTCGTGCGGGGAGAGGAAAACTCCGCCACCGACTCCCGGTTCATCTCCCAATGGGCCTATCCCAATCGCATCTTGGCTGCCGCCCGGTGGGTCGCCAGCCAGGGAAGTCAGGTGCAATTTGTGCAACTGACCTCGTTCGGTTGTGGGCCCGATGCCTTTCTTGTCGATGAGGTGAAAGAGTTGTTGCATCGTCATGGGAAGAGCTATACGCTGTTGAAAATCGATGATGTCAACCACATCGGTTCCATACGGTTGCGGGTGCGCTCGCTCATCGAGAGCCTCCGCATGCAGCCCGAGTTGTCGGCGCAGCACACCTCCTGTGTCACTACGCCGCCCTATACGCTGGCCGACCGTTCCCGAAAAATCATTGTTCCTTATTTCACCCCCTTCATATCGCCTTTGATACCCTCGATATTCCGACTTTTGGGATATGATGTCGAAGTCCTTCCCATGAGCGACGGCGTGGCGGCCGATTATGGTTTGCGCTATGCCAACAATGAGGTTTGCTATCCGGCAACCTTGGTCGTGGGCGATATTGTGAAGGCGTTCAAGGAAAAACGTTATAATCCGGCCGAGACGGCGGTGGCCATGACGCAAACCGGCGGGCAGTGCCGGGCAACGGGTTATTTGGCCCTGATAAAAAAAGCGCTTGTCGATGCCGGATTTGCCGAGGTGCCGGTGGTGTCGGTTTCCTGGGGTGATGCTTTTGACAATCCGCAACCCGGCTTTCGGGTCGACTGGCTTAAAATACTTCCGATGGCACTCGATGCGGTTCTCTTCTCCGACTGCATTGCCAAGTTTTATTATGCGGCGGTAGTCAGGGAGAAAGTCCCCGGGTCGGTGTCGAAGTTGCGCGATGGTTTCCTCGAAAGGGCCTGCCGCTCGATAGAACGTAACAAACCCGGCGAGCTGCTCGACCTTACGGCCGAAGCCGCGCGTTGTTTTGCAGAGGCGACCGATGTGTCGATACAACTCCCGAAGGTCGGGGTCGTAGGTGAGATTTTCCTGAAATTCCATGCTTTCGCACAGAAGAATCTTTCGGCCTGGCTGGTCGGGCGGCGTGTCGAGGTCGTACCGCCCACCCTCACCGAGTTTTTCTTGCAATCGTTTGTCAATCGGCCAGTCAACAGTGAAAACCATCTATCTCCCCATAAAATGTCCGATTCTCTCCTTCGCGGCTTTTATGCGCTTGTGCATCGTCGTATGGAGAAATACAACCGGGTCGCATCGGTATTTCCGCTGTTTGCCCCGTTCCCCGACATCTTCGAGTTGGCGCAAGCCGGCCGGGAGGTCATTCCCCTGTATGCCCAGTTTGGAGAGGGGTGGTTGTTGCCGGCCGAGGTGGTTTCGATGGCGCGTCGGGGCATAACCCACGTCGTCAGCCTGCAACCGTTCGGTTGTATTGCCAACCATATCGTGTCCAAAGGCGTTGAAAAGAAAATCAAAGAGTTGTATCCTCAGATGAATTTGTTATCTTTGGACTTTGATAGTGGTGTGAGCGATGTGAATGTTACCAATCGCATGCTTTTGTTTATCAACGGGATAGAAAATAAAAACGGATAGTTCGACACCTATGGAAGAAAAAATTATAGCGGTGGCCAAGCAGGTTTTCCTGGAAAAGGGGTATGAAATGACCAGCATGAGCGACATTGCGGCCCGGGTGGGCATCAACCGCCCGACGCTGCATTATTATTTCCGCACCAAAGAACGCATGTTTCAGGCTGTTGCCGCTCCCATTCTCGACGCTTTCGTGCCTAAAATCGAAGGTATAATCAAGGCCGATTGCCCCTTTATGGATAAGGTAGAGCGGTTGATTGATGCTTATATGCTCGTTTTTATCGAAAATCCGAATCTGCCCCGTTTTGTGGTGGGGGAGATGCATCGCGACATCGATAATTTTTTGAACCTGATAGGAAAGTTCCCTACTGAGCATGTCCTGAAATTGTTGTTGGAATTGTTGCTCGATGAGATGGAAAAGGGGAATATCCGACGGGTTTCTCTTCCGGTGGAGATGGGTACTTTTTACAGCCAGATGACGTTCCCGTTTTTGACGGAGAACATGTTGACCCATCTTTTCTTTGAGGAACCGGGCGCGTATCGGAAATTCTTGGAGGAGGAGTGGAAGCCGAACATGCTTTCGCTGATGCGCCACTTGCTTCAACCGTAGACCTGTTATTCTGCAAGGAGGGCCTTTCCCGTGTAGTGCAGGGGAGAGGCCCTTTCGTTTTATTCGGGTTTATCGGCATTGGAAATGTCCTGAATTTCATCTTCCGATTTTTGAAGGAGATGTTCCTTGTAATGGGCGCGTTGGAGGATTCCTGATGTCTTGTTATGGATCGTGGAAAACCACTATTTCACGACGGGGCTTGCCGTTGTGCTTTTGCCGGCTCGCATGACCCAGGCATCGGGGAATGGGGTCTCCCCGGCCAACTGTTTTTGCAGGTAGACGTATGCCTCTTTGCGTTGGGTGAAAGAGTGGGTGTAGAGGTAGGCACGGCGACCGTCTTCGAAAAGGTATATCGGTTCGGTGACACCGTTGTTGTGGAACTTTTGCAGTTGCAGGAGGGCGCTTTCCCGGTCGGTGAGGGTCGATACCACGATGAGATATTCGCCTTCGGCGACGCGGTTGTTGACTTCATCGGTGAGGGTGGTCGGGGTGAGGGAGGCTTGGTCGGCTTCGGGTGCTGTGGCAAAAGGTACTGAGGTTACCAGCAGGAGCAGCAGGAGGGCGGCGGCTGCCATGACACGGTTGAAGACGCGACGGCGAATGGTGAAATGAATGACCCGTTCTTCGGTCTCGATGCGGGTCTCCGCTTTTTCCGACGCCACATTGCGGCTGCTTGTCAGCTCTTTGACCGGCAGCAACGAGAGCGTGGGTAATCCGAAGTGGTTGAGGTTCAGAAGATAATCGGGCGATGGCTCGAATGTGAGGGTGTTGTCTCCGGTCAGGAGGAAACAACCCAGATTGCCAAAAGCGACGCGATTCCCCGCTTTTTGGAGCAAGGCATGCAGTGTCGCTATCTCTTGCTCGATGCATTGCGATGCTTGCTCGTAGCTGATGTGTTGCGCTCTCATGAAAGAGGCGGTCAGTAGGCCGTCGTTGTAGGTCAGGGTTGGGTTGAAGACGATGGAGCGTGTCGGTGGATAGAATATGTTCTCCTCTGTCGAGAAGCGTGCCGGCCGGTCTTGCAGGACAAATCCTCCCAAGCCGGGTATCAACACGCAGTCGTGCTCGGTCAGCAGATATTCGATGTGTTTTGTTATAGCAAGCATTGCGACAAAGATAGCGAAAAAAACATTTTAGTTTATGATTCCGCGAGGAAAAATGCGATGATTTTGTTGGGTGCCTTCACTTGCTTCTCGGTGTGTGGGGGGAATGATGCCGCTTGCAGATAGATTGATTTCTTTTGAATAGAACGATAAAAAAGGGACTTCTTGATATAAAAAGTGTTGATTTATAATGTGTTTGCTTTTTGTCGGCATAAAAAGGCCGCCGATGCTCGGAGCATGCTTTTTTTATTATAGCTTTGCCTCGCAGATTGTTATAGGTATAATCCGCAAAACGAAATGTTCCGGTGTTTCAAAACAAAATGTTCCAATCCACAAAACGAAACGTACCTCTGTCAATCCTTTTTCTCCCCTTCAAACTCAATAAAAAAGCACTGGAAAAATATACTTTTCCAGTGCTTTTTTATTGTCCCAACTTTTGGCTATCTCGCAAAAATCATTAACTTTACAACAAATAAAAGGAATGTTATGCCATGTTTCAACGCTGTTCTAATGCCATTGTTACGGCATTATATCACGCGGCAGAACTTGTGTGCGGCGTATCATGCCTCTTATACAGCATCATGTCCGTGTACTTGGAGTTATAATTCATGTGCGCATTAAACTCGGATTTCACGCAACCCTCAAAGGGGTCGCCCAACGTCCGGTTCTTATCCATCCATTCGCAAAGCTCCACAATAGAGGACTTGTTTGACGTGAAGTACACAAACGAGTGGCCATTCAGAACGGTCAGCACATCCAAGTAGTCGGACAGCCTCCAATACATCGAATAAGTGGTGACATCCGTACTCAAATAAGGAGGATCGACAAGGAACACGACACCCGGAACGTCTTTGTAACGAGCAAAGAGCTCTTTATAATCGCAATTTGTAATGGTAAGACCTTCGAGGTAGTCGGGGCAAATCGGATAGTCTGTCGTGCGTACATTATTATACAACGCCTCCTTGCGCATCTCTTCGAGGGACAACTTGTATTTCATGGAGAACATCAGCGATGACGACAGGGTGATGTAGTCGACATAGCCGCTGTTTTCGGCCGCGGCTATACATTCAAAGATACTCTCTCGAATGTCCCCGGTGATGCGTTGATGTCGTTTGACCCCGGAGGCCAGAGCCCTTATTTGGGCAAGGAGGGCGTTCGTTTGGGGAATTTCTTCGATGCGACGGCGGTAGTCGTCGAAATCGTTGTAAACGACGGTCGCGTCCGGACGGCAATGTTTGGTGATGTGAGACAACAGGCCGGAGCCTCCGAACAAGTCGACAAAGGTTGTGGCATCGTCGAAGTGTTTCAACGTCTCGATAAACGCTCTTGCAAAATTTCGTTTCTGTCCCACAAAGGGAAGGGGCGCGGATAGGTACAGTTTTTTCATAGCTTATACATTTAATTCAAACTTTACATTTTCATTTCCCGAGAGCAGTTCGCGGGTTTTTTCCCGGTTGGTTTCATAGATGTGGACATTCCCGAGATTCAGGGTGATTGACCCAAGGGGTAGGTCTATCTGCCGGGCCATGAGGTAGAGGTGGTAGATGTCTGCGGGCAGTCCGAGGTTTGCATCGGAACTGCGTTGGTAGGCCGACACGACCAGCCGGCCATCATCGATCTGGAACTGCACTAAGCTCAGGCAGGGGGCTTGGTTGCTTTCCGCACCGGTGGCGCCCAGAAAGAGGACGTAGTTCTTGCTGTTGCGTTTTTCCCGGTTTATCCGTTCGATAAGCGGTGGGAGCTTTTCCAAATAGGTGGGGTAACTGTTCACCAATACGGGGCCGCAATAATCCCACCAGTTGATACCGGCATCGCGGTATTTCTCCACGGTGCGCTCGCCTTGCATGAAGAGGTCGAGTTCGTTCCGCAGTTTTTTGCGGGCGATGTTGTGCCCCTCGAAAATGTCGAGTAGGTCGGCGGGTGTAAGGTGTAACCTCTCGTTGAGCAGGTAGATGATTTCGCCTTTTTTGTTCCTTTGCCGTTTTCCCGTTTCGATGATGCGGGTCAGCATTTGATAATATTTGTTCATTCGATCGTTTTTTTCGGTTTATTGTTTTACATTTGTGTTGCCAATCACATACGATGCGGAATTTCCGCACACACAAAAGCGCCACAGCGCGGTCAGAAGGCATAAGCCCCCGACTGTGCGTTGTGGCGCATCTTTGTGTTAGTATGTGATTGGCGTCCTACTAACAGGTCGGGGGCTTTTTTCATTTCCCCCGGATTTTCTTTATTATCTTTTCAAAAAGAGACGGGCGGCCGCCCAAGCGACCGCACCGGCTATGAGTGCGAGCATGAGGTTGCCCAACCATAATCTCATTTGCGTGAACCACCCCATCGGTTTTTCGATAGGCACAGGCTGCGGCACCACCTTCTCCCGGTATATAATCGAATCTTTCGCTTGGACGGACAGCTCTCGGGTAAGGGTGTCGGTGCGAGGCTTCGTTTCGAGCGTGTGGAAGAGCGAGCCGTCGGACAAGATGCGGGCATCGCTCATGGCGTAGTCGTTTTCGAGATGAGACGAGCTGTCGGCCGTCGTCCGCTCGGCCGATTGTGGCGGAACTTCCATAAAGAAGGTATCGACCACTTGCACATAGCGCAACCGCTCTTCTATTCTTATACTATCCTTTCCCTCGACTACAACGACCTGCCTACCGGTGCGGCACGATGAGAATAGTAGCAGAGTAACGGAAAAGGTTATCAATGAGGCTATCTTGCTTTTGTTCATACGACCTCTATTTCTATGGTTTCACCACCGGCAAGAGCCGCCTTGCACAGCGCCACCAGCTTCTCCTCGTAGGGCGTCGAGTTGATAACCTTACCCTTCACCTTGTTTTCCCCCACTAATATGCACCCGGCAGAGTCCTCCGCCGTGTTGCCCCGGTGGATAAGCACACCCTCAAACATCGGCACATCGAGCAGCCGGGGAAGGTCGCGGCCAAACTTTGGAGAACGGTTCACGATAACTTTGTAGCGGCCTTCTGGGATAGCCGTCTCACCGGGCACCTTGGCCTCACCTCCGGCAAGGTCGCGCACCCGGTCTTCGAGGGTATCGCAGAACTTTTCTCCGTTTACAGACAAAGAGCCTATTGTATAGGTGTCTCCTTTGAATCTTCTAACAAGTCGTAACTTCATTTCTTTTCCTCCTGGTTATTATTTGTAAATTCTTCATTCAACGTATCACCGTGCTCCCGCTCCACGCGCTCCACGATTTTCTGCACGTTCTCGGGCAGCGCCCGCTTGAACTCAAAGCGGATAACGTGGTAGATAATGCGCAGCGCCTTGTTCGCCGGGTAGGCGTGTATGAGGTTACGGAAAGCATTCTGCACATACACATACATAAACACATACGTCAGCGACTTCATTGCGATGAGCGCCGCCGTGTCGTCGCCACAGTTCAACATGATGGAATATATCGTCTCCGAGATAATCAGGTAGAGCAGCAGCTCGGCCAGCGCGTTTTTGAATTTCTTGAATGAGAAATTCCGACACCGCACCACCGACACCCCGTCGGCCCGCATACCCGCCCACACGTTGAAGGCAAACATGATAACCAGCGCATAGACAAACCCTCGTGTCGGCGTCAGGAAGGCCAGCACGGGACTCATGGCCGAGACGGCGATGATGCGCCACTGTTCCCAGTTGAATATCCGTTCCATCATCACCCTCTCCTATACAAAGTCATACCAGTACACCGTACCGGCGTCGCACTTCAAGTTCAACGAATGGCGATATCGGTCGCGGCGGTAGCGCCACAACCACAGGCGGGGAATCACACAGTCGGCACCGCCATGCAGGTTCTTCTCTTTCAATCGCTCCGGCCCATGCGGGTTGAAGGTGGTGTTCCAATCCCTCTTGTCGCTCACATAGATACAGTGCGGATGTTCGGGGGTGAGAAACATCGCTTTCAGACGGTCGAGGTCGTCGGCCTTCACACGGTGGCTGCCCAACCGGTTTTCAAGCACCACCCGGTAGTAGCAGCCGGAGGCTTCGAGGCGCGACACCACGGCCTGCACATCGGCCTTGAACTCTACCAGCCCGTGGCACGGCACCAGGTTCCCGACACGGTCGAAGCGCACACGCAGGTCAAACACCCGCGCCCCGTTCTCCATCTGCTGCCAGAGGGTCGCCCGTTGGCACCGGGCAAACGGCAGGAATATCCACCCCCACCATCGTTTCGGTTTATAGCCCGTAAAGCTGTTGTGTGAACCGTACATATTTCTGTGTTTTTATGATTTTACTTTCCGTAATAACTAACTCCAAGGTATGCCGTCGAACGGGGCGGCTTCGTCGTAGTCGATGGCTGTGCGGTGTTTTATGCCACCGCTCCCCACATAGAGTTGCGTAAGACAATCGACATAGGTACTCCCGCTCTCGCCAAGCTCCGAGCGGTATTTCGTCTGGTAGATCACCCCCTCCTGTCCGGGAGGCGCGCCGTCGGCCTCCGCCCGGTTATACCATATCACCACCGTGCCGTACTCTGCCTGCGGGTAGTTGTCGATGTTTATCGCGTCCGACGCGTTCGCAAAGGCCATGCCGGTGTAGGAACTTTCCCCGTAAACCGCAGGAATGGCCGAAACAACCGAAACAGCAAAGCCCGTAACGGCCTTGGTCGTTTTCGTGCCGCCCTCGCCGAGGAAAACAAACGACGGGTAGTCATTCCCCGTGTTGCTCTCGAAATAGACATCGAACGAGGCATTCCCCGTCCGCACCAGCTTCACCCTCTCGTGCATCTCCGCACCGGTCGCTGAAATACAGACCGCCTTGCACGACTTCACCGCCTCCGTCTCATAACGCCATTTCAGCATATAATCGGCAAACCCCATAAGAGGAGACGAGATCGAAAAACGGACGATACCTTTTTCTGCGTTCCGGGCGATGGACAGGAACTTGTAATACCGCCCGTACGCAGTCGCACGGACGTGCCGCAGCCCCGAAGAGCTCCATTTCTCACCCGTCTCCGGGTCCACCACCGCCTCCGAAATCGTCGCCGGGTAGATGGTGGAGCCGTTTTCTTTCAATTTCTTTATTCGTGCCATAATTTACGAGGTTAGAGGGTTATTTCTTTATAGTCGGTAACATCGGTAACGGCCGAGGCTTTCAGGTAGGTCGTGGATATATTATTCCCAGCCGAGTCGTTTGTAGCTTTTTGAGAGTTTGTTACTGTAACGGATCCATCACCACCCACTGTTATATGATTACCACTCTTTACCCCTCCCAGCTTCGAAGAAGTGGCAACGGGGAGGCTGTAATTATTTGCGTTTGTTTCGATACCGTTGAGTTTGTCCTTGTCGGAGGCCGACATTAAGCCGGATACAGACGTTGTTGCGGCAGAGGCAATGAAATTGCTTGTATATACCCACGAACCTGTATCATCATCGGCATATATATAATAAAGGCGGCGGTTTGAGGCCACAAATATACAGGCCACACTTCCCGTCGTCGGGTCTTCAACAACAGAAATAGGAGCGTACCCATATTCGTCTTTCGCTATGTGTAATAGCCCGTCGCCAACGCTGATGCCACTCATAAACCCGTTGAGATTCTGCAACGTATCTCCCGAAAGAGTGTATTCGTGAACACGTATTCCGGCAAGGCCTTTTGAGAGTAGTGTCTGCAAGGAGACATTCGACATATCCGTTTTGGCCAGAGAACTGAGGGTCACTCCCGAATCCTTAGCCGTTTTATTGCTTCCGGCCGAAGTCAGCACACGGTCCGCAGCCACGGCATTCGACGACATCGTTACGGCATTGGCCGTCCCCTGCTGTACCTTCCCGTCGGCATAACTCTTCGCCGCGGCAAGCGTGTCGGCCAGCAGCCCCGTGAGCGACTCCGTGTCGGTGATGCCCGCCAGGAACGACTCTATCTCCTTCCAGCTGTCGATGACACCCGCCGACGCCCCCGCATCATTCAGGAACGCGTTTACCTTGTCGACGAACCCGTTCAGCTCCGACAGGTACATGTCCAGCGACACGCCCTCGCCCAGCGATGACTGCAGGTCGCCCATCGCCAAGTCAAGATGCTCGCGGTCACCGTTCGACAGCACCCCGAGCAATTGGTCCATGAACGACGCCAGCGTGAAGCCGTTCACGTCCACCACCGCCTCCGGTATCGTCGCCGGATAGACGGTACTCCCGTTCTCTTTCAGTTTCTTGATTTTTGCCATGATTCATTCGTTTTTTTTGTGAGACATTCAGTTTATATCTCTTTATAATCCTTTCCGTCCGTGTAGTCCGCCGACATGATGAACTCCGAGAGCCGGTAAGCCCGCTGCCGTATGAGCTTGAATGCATCGGGCTGTGTTTCGAGGGTCATTTCATGGAAACGGCCGTCGGCCCCGGTAAAAGAGAGCACGAAGAGCAGACCGTTTTCATTTGATACCGAGGCGGTTGAGCACCCACCCGCACCGATGACGAAAAGACTCTTTCCCTGACCCGTAACCTTGCCCAATATCCTTTCTATCACGGACATGGGAGTCAGGAAAAATACCTCGCCATCATCACCGTAATGTTCCACTTCAATGATTTCCGGTTGCAGTTCTCCGGTTGCGATTTCGAGGTCGCCGATACGGCCGGCTTCTTGCTCCTGCTGTTTTTTTATCAATTCCACAGTCGCAGTATCGGCCTTTCTGTTGAGCGTATCCGTCAGCCCTTCGACCGAGGCCGCCGGTATCTTGTCGTCCTTGTGGAAAAACGAGTCGATCCACGCGGCGAACTGTCCGGCCGTAGGATAAGCCCCCCGGCTGAACCATTTTTTCAATGTCTCCCTTGTTGTTGCCATTCTATCGTGCTTTGATGATGTAGGTAAGCGTGTAGTAAGGCGGCCGGTTTTCGTGCGACTTCGAGGCGTTCCTACCGCCGGCGTTCTCCGTCTCTTTGGCGGCATCTTTTACCCCCGAGTGTCCCCGGCAGATGCGGGTAACATCACTGTCCGACGAGGAATTTCCGAAGCTCTGCCAGCGGAACGTGTGCGTATGCAAAGGCAGCCCCGACTCTTCGGCCGTGAGGGTTACGTTTTTCTTTCCGCCGGCAGCCCCCAAAGCGTCATAGTCATCATCGGAGTCGCTGCGACCCACGACGAACCGCCCGCGCAGGTCGGGCACCCGGAAATAGCCGGCAGTCGTGGTATAAGCCTCGTCATTTGCCGACATGGCCCGGTTGAAGGCCGCACCGATGGCCGCATAGAGTTCCGGATAATCCTTTTGGGCGTATTGCGCCCCGTTGCAGAGAAGCCAGCCGTCCGGGACGTTCTCCCCGGCAAAGAGCTGTACAGATCCCACCGGTTGGGGCTGTATCTTTTGGAAGGCTGTTTCCAGTTCCGACAGTTCCGCCCGCAACTCCGGCAGGGTATCTGCCTCGTGGAAATCTTCCCATTTGAAATTTTCCCCGCCGATGCCCGGCGAGAGGCAGCGCACGGTGTAGGCCCGGGGGAAGTCCACGCCTCCCGACGACACAGAGACCGCCGAAGCGTTGAGGTACATGCCCGATGCCACCGCACCGCCCTCAAAATAAAGGACCTCCCCGTCGGGGAACTCTTTCGTGCGAATAAACACATAACCCGGAGCTCGTCTCGTGCCCTCTTCTTGGAGTTCGCACCCCCGGAGCACGGCCTTGTCACCGGCGAGGTTGCCGATAATCTGCACGAGGCTGATGTTCTCCTCCATCGAGGCGAAAGTCTCCGCATCGACGGGGAAATACTGCTCGGCCTGTGTCGTAAAATTGCCAATCGTTCGTTTCATCATATATTGTTTTACAGATTCTTTCAATTCCCATATAGAACGGCATACCGCATCGAGGCCAGCCGGTAGGTGTCGACCACGCCCGAAAGGCGGCTTTCGTCGATGTTCCCGCGTAAGGCGGCGGGAATCCCCACGATGAAGTCTACCGCACCGGCTCCCGTGAATCCGCGGCGGTAGATTTTAACCCCCGCCGAATCCGCCCGCAGGGGCAGCTTCAACGGCCGCCGGGCCACACGCCGATAAACCACCGTCCCGAAGTCGGTCTTGTCGCTGTCGGAGATGGTGATGCGGCGCAGTTCCGGGTCGAACTCGTCGTTGAGCACCGCCCGCAGGTAACAGACCTGCCCGTTATGCCGCAGTCGGTAACCGGTGCGCTGCCTGTATTGCATGAAGCGCACATGCAGGTGGCTCACCGGCGTAACCAACGCAAAGGCAAACGCGCCGAACAACGGCCTCCGCCAGAAAGTCGGCAGCAACAGCAGTGCCAGCCGGCGGAAATTCACATCGTATTTACCCATTGTTGTAGACTTTCAGGTTCAACGTCAGCGTGTCCACCCGGAAATAGCCCGCATCGGGGACATACCGGGCATTGATGGCCGCCCCGTCCGTGGTGGAAGCGCCGACAAACTCGACCACCTTCACCCCCTCGACCCCTTGCAGGGCGTCGACAAGCGCCATGTTGGTATATTCGCCGTTGAAGGGCAGGTTCTCGATATACGACTTGATCGCCGCCTCGCAATCGGTTTTCACCGTCTCGGGGGCCAGCATAGCATCGTAATAGATGTCGACCTCACAGCTAAACGGGTCTCCCTCCTTGTTTACCACATTGATGCGCACGCCAGCATCTTTTATCTCGGCAAAGTAAGCTTCCAATTGCTGCACCGTCTCTTCATCGAGCGGAGCGCGACGGCCGTCCGATTCGCCGGCAACTTTGACTGTCAGTATCGAAGTCTCGCGGCTCTCCACCGCTACGGCATGCTTCACTACCCGGGTGGCGGCTATCTCTTCCTCACTCATCGTCGAGGTGTCGTATTCGTCGCTGTCGGGCAGGAGCACCTTGCCCTTCATAAACCGCAGCGCCTTGTCGCGGTACCACTTCGGGCGGTGCGGCAATATCTCGTCGATGCGGCTGTCCACATCGGCTGTGTGCGCGTCGAAAAGGCATTCCAATACCCATACGGCACATGCCACAACATAAAACAACACGTTCTCAACGCTTACCTTACTGAAACGTTCCGTAAAGTTGTCGCCCGGCGTGAACTCGTAAGCCGAAGCCGCCGCCTCGTTGCGCATGAAATCCGCGGCAAGGCTTTCTTTTATTTCTGTAACAGTTCGTGCCATGATTCCCTCCTGTTTTTCGTTCAACTCACTATAAAATCCACCTCGATACCCATGAAACCGATGCCCCCGTAAGGAACCGCCGCCATCTCTTCCGCCGTTACTTCCGTAGCCGGACGTACTTTCCCGGCAGCAAGCATGGCGACGACCTGTTTTTTTACGATATCCTCTTGTTCATACACCAACAGCCGGCCGGTGGAGAGGCTGTCGGTTACAGAAAGGCCGTTTCTTGCCGCCAGGGAAAAGACGGCTTCAAAAGTCCCGCATTCCTGCACGGCGATATCCGCCAATGATTGCCCGTTATATACCGTGATATTCCGCATCGATCGTAACTTTGTTTTTTACGGTGTCGATTTCCACCGTGTTGATTGTCATTCCGTCCGATTCCAGTTGTAGGGATATTTCCCGCTTCCAAGCCGTTATTTCGTCATCACCGAGAATATCGGAAATGCCCGCCCCGAGAAGCGGATATTCCTTGAATTCCCCCTTGTGTGCCTGTAATATGACGGCTTGGTTCTGATAGGTTGTACGTCCTATTTCCAGTCCCCCGGCGATAAGCCCTTGGGAGTCCCGGGCCGTATTTATTTTCAGGTCGGAGGTTTCCGGGTCGAGTAATATGCCAGTTCCTTTCATCAGTGTGTAACTTTCGTGTCTTCTATGTCGGCTTCCCGCGTCTCTGTCAAAGTGGAGGACCACGATACCTCGAGCGCCGTTTTCAGGGCACCGCCACCGTCCTGCAGTACAGGCGTCCAAGCTTTAAACACCGATTTAAGCGCGTTTATATCCCGTTCGATGAGATTCAGCCGTCCGGTCAGTTCCTTTACCTTGGCCAGCCCGTTGTTGCTGCCGCCGTTTATTTCGATGGCTTTTCCGGTGAAGCGTGCACTGCTTTCCCCGACATGCAGTTCGATGGCGGCAATTTCGGTAAAACCGATGACAGCCAGTTCGCGCATCGTTCCGGCCGAAAGGTCGGCCACCAAGACGGAGCTGCCCCCGGCCGGGGTGATGAGCAAACCTTTTTCCGCTCCTTTCTTGACCGTAGAAAGGCGGATACCGGGAATCACCAGATCGCCTATCCGGGCCGAGCAGGTGTCCCCATCCACCGAGACCACTTCCATCAGCCAAAAGGCGAAACAGGGTTTTCCTGTTCCCGTAATTTCCCGAAGCAACGCCGCTATCTGCGAGTATTTTTCCATCAGTCTATTTTTTTCCCAAGTGTAACTTTCCTTTTTCCACCGGCCGAAGAGAAAGAGGTCTCGACGGCGACGACATAGTACTTGCCGGTTTTGTATTCATAATCTGCATCCCTTATCTCCGCAGCCCATGCTGGCTCGACATAGGGAACGAGCCAACCCGTTATACTCCCTTCATAGCCGGTATATGAGCGTATTTTCAGTTCTTCGTCGGCACGGCGTTCGAGGGTGGCCCTATCCGAAACTCCCGGTATTTTCAAATTGAATTTGTCCCCGCCGGGAGTACCTTTGGTAACTTTCACCGTTTTACCGGCCGCATCGGTTCCCTCGATGGTGCAGATGAATTTTCGGTTCCGCGCTTCTCGGTATTTCAGCTCCGACCTTTCTATGTTCACGGCAAAATCATAGATGACGGTTCCCCCTATCTCCGCATATTGCGGGTGTATGTGCAGTGTCCTGCCTTTCAGGTATATGTTCGCCCGGGTCTCCTCCTGTATCTTTTTCAGCACGTCGAATCCCGTCGCGTTGTAGAGGGTGAACCTGTCGTATTTGAAATCGTAGTCGCAGGAGAGGTCAAAGCCGCCGAGTTCCCGGTTTACATACTCCATGATTTCTTTTACGGTGACGTCGGTAAAAACTTTATCGGGCAGGTCTTTGCGGTAATTGTACAACTCATCTTCACACTGTATTTTTATGCTGCCGTCATCGGTGGCGATACTTTCCACGTACCCCACGAACTCGACCGGAAGTTCCGTTAGGTCGGCGTCATAGCCGAACCGGACGGTAACGGGATCTCCTTCATTGATTTTCCCCTCGATTTCCAGTGCTTTGTTATATACGGTTGCCGGAAGGACGACCACGGCGGTATCCGCCAGGTTTTCCACTCCGGCTTTGACCGTTACGCTTTCGAGCAGGGTCAACCGGTAACCGCCTATGGTGATGTCGAAGTCGAGCGAATACATGGTCAGATGGAGATGAAAAGTTCCGTATTGTTGTCGCTGTACGCTTTGATGCTGAAATTTTGGTTGTTCAGCCCTTTGGTGTGCGGGAAAGAAACCGATTCCACCGCCAGGTATTTGATGCCAAGTATAAGGAGCACTTCTTGCGCCACCTCTATGCTCCGGCGTTCGTTGAAAAGCGCGGTTATCGTTCGGACCTGTTCCTCGGGATAAGCGTTCCCGTCGAGGGAAACGACACCTTGTATCTGTACGGTGTAATCATCTTGACACCACCGTTCCTTGACGCTTCCGCCTGCCGTCCCTTTGGCGACGGAACGCCGTATGATCGAGTTTTTTCCGCTGACCGAAACCAGCGGCTCGATGGGGAAGGTGAACCATTCCGTGTCGTCCGGACGTTTCACTTTAAAGGGCATTTGTGAATGAATGACACCTTGGCGGGTCATTGTCCCCTTGACGGCCTCTGCATCGGAAACGGAAGTAATCGGGTTCCCACCCGGCAGAATGATATACGGGGGCAAGGCGCCGAAACTTCCTAACGCTTTCGAGTAACGGACGGCCGCCGGGTCCAGTGGGTTGCCGCTGTATGAAACATCCACATTCGGAATCATTTTTTGCAGCTCGTATTCGATTTTAGCCATTATTGTGCCGTTTTTGCCATTTGTAAAACCCGGATAAATAGGCTCTCCATGTCCCGCTCCATGTTTTCCCGATTGTCGTCGTAGCCGCCTTCGTAAACGATACGTTCGACCATGTTCCCGATAGAGATGTTGATGGTCGTGTTCCGTGTCCCGCCCGTGGCGACGGCTTCGGTGGCGTTTTTGGCCACCTCCCCGCCCGTAGGGTTGATTCCGCTTTCCGTTTCCGACCCGCCGAGTCCGGGTATGGACGGGGAAGATATGCCCAGTTTGGCCCCGAATCCCGAAACGATGTCCGACAAAGACTTTTCCGAATTCCATGACATATCGATGCCGGCGAGCGACCGGCCGGCATTCTTCAAATGGTCGGCCACACGTTGCGCTCCTGCAGTAATGGCCTGTTGCCGGGCTTCCACGTCGGCACCGATGGCAGCTATGGCCGCCCGGTTTTCCGCGCTGTTTCCCAAGCCTACCGCCTCTTTGAATTCGTACCAGCCCAACTTTATTTTGTCGAGCCCGATCATGATGCCGTTCACAAGGGTGGAGAAATAGAGCTTTACCCCGTCGACGAATGCGTAGAAGGTGTATTTCATGAATCCGATGACACCTTCCCAAAGGGAACCCCACCCCTCGATTTTATAACAGAGGTAGGCGATGACGGCAATAAGAGCCACCACACCGGCAATGATCCATGTCGTGGGGGAAGCCCACATGGAAGCGTTCAATGCCGTTTGCGCCGCCGTCCACGCCCATTTGGCCGTGGTAACTATACCCGCCCATAAGGCGGCCAGTTTGGCCCGGGCAATGACGACCCCCATCGTTGCGGCCATTATTCCCAACAAGGCCGTAAGTATAGTTACGGCTGTGTTCCCCCCGGAAAGCAGGTCGAACCAGCGTCTGAAAGCAGACACGCAACCTGTTACACCCTTATGTATCCAAGACAAAAGACCGGCGGTGTAGTCGATAAGTCGGGAGAAAACGGCAAATACCGGATTGATGAATGGCTCGATGATATCATACAGTTTCCAAAGCAGCATGACGGTGTTGTCCAACAAGGTAGACCATCTCCCGGACTTTGAACTGCCGAGACGTTCGGTCATGTTGTAAAACAGCCCGCCCGCAGAGGTAGCCGAAATGAAGGCGTCTCGGACCATTTCTGCCGATATTTCCCCCTTGCTCATTTCATCTTTCAACACGGCCATCGACTTGCCGGTCGTCCTTGATATTTCATTCAGGGGGTTGAAACCTGCGTTAATCATCTGCAGCAGGTCTTGACCCATGAGTTTGCCGGTGGAGGTCATTTGGGAAAAAGCCAGTGTCAGGGAGTTCATCTTTTCCCGGTCGCCCATGGCTATATCCCCCAACATCTTGATATTTGGCATGACGCGGTCTGCAGCGATACCGAAGGAGAGCATCATTTTGGCATTTTCCTGCAAATCCGCCGCCATGTAGGGTGTGGCCGCCCCGTATTGCTGGAGGTCGGAGACCAACCGCCCGCCGGCTTCTTTCGAGCCGAGCAGCACTTCGAAGGATATCTGTGTCTTTTCCCGTTCAAAACCTTTCTTCAAAGCCGCCACTCCTGCCGTTCCGGCCAGTACGATGGGGTTGGTGATGGCCGAGGCGAACGGCAGGCTACCGAATGCTTCGGAAAAAGCCGTCTTCAAACGGCCGCCTGTCGTACTCTCCAACCGGCGCAACTGCCTTTCGAGCGATTGTATTTCCCGGTTGGTGGTGCGTATCGCTTCGATGTTTCCGGCCGGTATCCACTCCCGCTCGGCACGCAGGGCGGCAATACGTCCCGTCAGCGAACCGATGCTCACGCCGAAGTCCTGCATCGTGCGGTCGGCTTGTACGACCTGCCGTTGCACCCGGCTCCACACCGCCAGTTGCCGGTCGTTGGCAATGCCTATGCGCGAGAGCTTGCCCGAGATTTTATCTTGTAGGGAGAGGGTATATTCAACGATATTGCCTGCCATCGGTTCGTTTGTTAGGGTTTGTTCGCCTCTTTTTCCTTTTTCCGGATATATACCAGTTCATTATAACGGGCGGCGAATTCCTCGTCATCGAGGTTATCCGGTTCTATGTGCATGTAGTAGCGCAGCTGCGCCGCCATGATCCGAAACGTATCGGCATCATCGACGGTCGCAGCCTCTATAACTTTTCCAGTTCGGCCTCCCCGACTTCAACGATATCGGGTATCATTCCCGAAGCGGCGAGGAACAGGCTGTCGTCGGTGCGGATATCCGTATCCCCGCCGAGCCAGCACTGCCGCAATATGACCTCGTTGAATTTCAACGGGTCGGTTTTTCCGGCCACGGAAGCGGCCGAGAGGTCCTTCCGTTTCGGCGCACGCAGGTAACAGACGTGCTTTCTACCGTCGGCATCGTCCACCTTGATGGCGAATACGTTTTTATGGGTCTCTTTCCACTCTTTTATCTGCTCGGCGGTGGCTTCTCCGATCGGTTTTTCCTTTTCCATGACGGATTTTCTGTTTGATGACGGTTGCCCGTCCGGTTAAACGATTTTTTTCTTGTCCAGGAAGATGAAAGGGAGGGTGCATTCCATGAATTTGTCCCCCTGTTTCAGTTCTTTGGGTTCTTCGGTAAACTGGCAACCGATCAACTCGTCCGTGGCGATCATATCCCCTTTCGACGGGTTGCCGTAATTGGCGACTATTTTCACCTCGAGGTCCAGTATGGAGCCTCCGCCGGCGACTTCCAGCGCCAACAGTTCGGATTGGGTGAGAGTGATTTCCCCTTCACCCGACTTGTTGCCTTTCTGAATGCTCAGCGGTTTGTTACCTTTGCCGTAAAGCGCTTCTTTTTCTTGTTTGTAGACATATTTCAGTCCTCGCAGGCCGGAGATGTCGCGGTTACCCATGAAGACGGTCAGGTCTGCAAATTCGTACTCTCTGCTGTTGAACATTGTTTCCTTGTTTATGTGGTTTTGAAACCGAGATCGACATCGATGTATTTGGCGTAACCGTTGGGCTTGACACGCAAGCCGGCGGCAATACGGGAGGTGGCGAGAATGTCCTGCTTGTAATCGATGGAACACTCCACGCCGGTATCGTCAGGGTCGGCGGGGTCGTTTCCGAGGTTCCCGTTGGCGGTCATGCTGCTGATGATGGCTTGTTCGACATCGCCCTGCACGGAGGCGCACCAAGCCGGAGAAAGGGTTCCATCCGTGGCGATAGGCACTTCGTCGTTGAGCGATTCGACAAGGGTGTTGTATGCGATACGGTAAGCCTTGTCTATGACCCGGCGGTTCGACAGCGAATTGTAATCGTCCGTGGCAGCCGTGGCCAGCGGGTCATCCGCAATGAAGTAACCCGACTTGCCCACAAACGTCCGGAACGTGATGTATCCTTTGTCGTTGATGCTTTCCACATCTGCTTCCTCGACGGTTTTCCCGCCGACGAACATCTCCACCGGCGTAAGGGCGCCGCTTTTCACCCGGCTGATCTTACGCTGGACGTCCGTGGCGGCGATTCTCCCGGCAACGATGCCCATGGCCGCGTTCGGGCTGTCTTGCGACGTATCGCCGATGACGATGCCGCAACGGTCATGGTTCATTGTTTTCAGATCGGGCAGGCCGGTATCATTGCCGGAATAGGCATACCCTTCAATCAAAGTGAATATCGGGGCATAACGTTCGTCCGTGGCCCATTCACCGAGAGCCTGTGCCTTTGGCAGGGCGGTGATGACATCGCTGTCCATACACTCGGAATCGTCGAGCTCGTAGCTTTCCCCGGGCGTTTTGAAGGCGATGAGTCCCCGTATGTTGCCTTTGGCCGACAATAACAGCGATTTTGCGCCGCCGGCATTGTCCTTGTCGAGTACCGTGGCAAAAGCGGCTGTCTCGGCAAAACCCATGAGCCACAATTCCAGGCCGTCGCCGCCCTCCGCATAGAAATCCTTGACATTGCGGTAAAGGTTGGGATTGTTCTCGGAAGTAACACCCAAACTTTCAAGGTCGGCGAGCTTTTTGAGAGAGTAAGCCTTGCCCAGTTTGAAATTTTCTTCCCCGGCCACCTCTGCCGCACCGATAGCGATAAAGCCCAGGCAACCGTCGTCCATTTCGGCCACTTGCCCGAGAGCCCCGTTCGAATAGGTTATTTTTACACGTGGTAACATGGCTTCTTTCTATTTTCGTTTGACTGTAATTACGTTTTTATCACCGAGACGTTTCGCATGTTCCCGGGCGTCGTGCTCGTCGAAAAAGCCGAAATTGTCCGAGGTCATGAAAACCTTTTCCTGGTCGGGATAGCAGGAGAGTATCCGCAATCCCTCTTTTTCGATAGTCGAAAGCGGTGGTTCTTCCTTTTTTTTCTTTGAACGGGTTTCTTTTTCCGCTCCTGCGGATTTGGACGCTTTATCGGTTTGGGGTTCGTTCTTTTCAGATTCACCCGGTCGGGTATCCATATCCCCCGCACCCGTTTTGTTTTCTTCGTTTTGCATTTTAATAGAGGTAAAATCGTTTATGAATGGTGTTTGAATTTCCGGTCGGGGAGTTCGCGCGGGCCGCCGCGCGTATCCGTTTTCAGGATAACGGGCGGTGCGGCCCTGCCGTCGAGGTGAAACGCGCCGGTATCATGGAACGTTTCCAACCCCTACCTGCCGGCGGTGCGGGATCGGCCCGCACCCGGAACCCGTATGGCTTATCCCGCGGCGGAAGGCTCTTCGGTCGCCTGGCAAATAAGCGCGACACCTTTTTTGTCCGATCGGATATAACTTCCCCCGGCACGTTGCAGGAAAGAGATGATATCGCCGTAATAAAGCGGGTTGCCTTCATCGTCGAAAAGAATCGACGCACCGAGAGCCCGGGATACGCAATCTTCCTGCCAGGCTATGCCGGCTGCCGAATCGGTCGCATCGGCGGCCGCGCTCCACTCCTTGAGGACTCCGGCTTTCGTCGTTTTGGCGACCTGGCCGCGTTTGTAGAACCGGAAGCCGGCATATTCCCCGATGACACCTTTTTCCGGATCGGCACCCGCCAGGAAGGCAACAACCTCGTTGTTCGTCATCGAGTTCTTCAACTGGTTGTACATGTAAGCGTCCAAGAGCATGTAACGGCCTGTCTGTGGAATGTTCTGCGAGTCGAAAAGCAGTTGGGCCGCTTCGACGGAGGCTTTGGTCATCGATTTGCGGTTTCCCGTCGCCGAGGCAATATGGGCGGGAACGGCAGCTCCTTCGGTGAATATCGTGTTTACCCCGGAAGGAATCCATGAATAGATGAGTGACGCGTGTATGTCATCTGCCAGTTTGTTGCGTGATCCCCGTATGATGCTTTCCCGTTTGTTGTACGAAAGCTCCACCTTGTCCGCATTGGGTATGCGGATAGGATCGACCGAAAATTCATCGATATCATACGAAAGGTCCACGTCTTCCCGTGTAGTGACTGTAGCGGGAAAGGTTGAGCGGTTTTTCACCACGGAAGGCGCTGCACCCGCATTAGGAACATGAACTGTTTTTCCGTTTACAAACTCCGAGTGATCCACCGATTTAGAGGCGAAAGAATTGTCTGCAAACAGATTTTCGATAATGGATTTGATCCAGATTTGAACTTGTAATGCCATTTTATGAGTTTTGAATGTTTAGCGTTGAACACATTTCTTTGTACTTTTTCTCGTACAGGTCGGGGTACTTTTCTTTCAATTCCAACAGACGGCCGGAACGATCGATTTCGTCCCACGTCATCTTTGCGAGGCATTCGCCTTCCCCTCCGTCGGCAATTTTCCCGCGCAGGCTCTGCCGGGCAGGCAGGCTTCCGAGAATCTTACGGGTATTTGCGAAATCGGTCTCGAACAGCTTCAAGTAGGTTTCTTTCAGGTCAGCAGGGATTTTTCCCTCTTTTATGGCCTGCTCCACTTGTGTGGAGGCTTCGGCTTTCTCCCCGGCGATTTTTTCTTCGGACAACCGTTTCACTTCGGCCTCGGCTTTCTCTTTTGCCGCTTGCAGGGCGGCGATCTCCTGTTTATGGCTCTCCTGTAACCGGGTGATGGCAGATAACACCTCCGCGTCCCCAGCGTTTTCAGGCAGCCCGAGCTTCAAAGCAATTTCTTTCATTGGTTTATGATTTGTTTGTTTATGAATAAGACGAACGGGACAGTCCCTATCGTCGGATAATTCAATGACCCGGTCATTGTCGTCGTAAAGGACAATGCCCGCCGCATTCGGATTGGAGGGTATGTCGACGATCGACACTTCGCGCAATTCGCATTTCGTTACCGTCGCCCGGGTCTGTCCGGGTTTAAGGTGCTCGGGGGCTTCGCTCACCTCTATGATACGGATTCCGATCGAGCAGGCTTTCAAAAAACCGCCTTCCACTTTATCCGCGATCTTGGCCGCAAAATCGTCTTTCTTGTCGAAAACGGGTTCGCCGGACATGATGCCGCCTTCCCCGGCCCCGTAGTTCTTCCAAATGCCGATGGGAAGTATCTCGTCTTTCTTACCGTACAATGTGCGGTGGTGGTTGAACAGCATCACGGGGTTCTTTTCAAAGCGTGTCATGTCGATGCCCGATGTCAGTACCCGGAAACCGTAACTGTTTAATTCTTCGTCTGTCCAGATAAGTCTTTTTGCCATTGTTTTTATAAAAGGACGGGGGCTTGGCAGGGCGGCAACTCACCCCCGTATGACAGTTCCCTCGGTTATCCGCCGGATTGCCGCTCCCGGCGGATCTTTCAAAAATGGTTTGTGGCGGGAGCGGGATTCGAACCCGCGACTTCGAGGTAATGGGCCTCGCGAGCTACCTCTGCTCTATCCCGCTGTTTTCCAGCAAAAATCTCAATAGGTTTCCGTCCCGGCAAATTGTGTGGACATTCTGTGCACTCTTTTTTGACACCAGCCGTATGAAAGCGACTTTTGCATTAAAAAGATATTCCGAATGTCTCTTACGAAACAAGAAATCGAAATACGGAAAGGTTACGCTTTTCGTCTTTTCATGAGCGGGGAATCCCAAAAATCGATAGCGCGGACCGTGGGTATTACGGAAGCGACGGTAAGCCGGTGGGCGGGAAAAGAGGAATGGGACAAGAAAAAACAGGAGCAGAACACTTCGACGCTTGCCTTGGCCAATTCCATGATGGCGGCGGCCCGTAAAATGTCAGAACTCATCATCTCGAACATCGAGAACGGGAATACCGATATAGGGACGATCACCAAGTGCTCGGACAACCTTGTCAAAATCATGGCGGCGGCCGAACGTATCGCCAAGACCGTTACCAGGGCGACGGTCATCGACGTGGTCATCGCCCTCGACCGCTGGCTGGTGCAACGGGCGGAAGTCGATGAGTGTCTTTCTCCTGAAATGCTCGAATCGATTACCGGTTTTCACAGGAAATATATCGAATATATCACCTCAAACGAGACATGATGGCCGGAGAAAAAGAGAGATATAAAAAAGCGCTTGAACGTTATGCCAAACATCTTCAAGAGATACGAAACATAACGTCTGTCATACCTAAGGGTACCGAAGTGGAACGCATATCACGCATGGCTCGGGCCAAAGAGGACTATGATTTTTTCGTGCATGCCTATTTCCCACATTTGGCGACTTCCCGATGCGGGAAGTTCCAGATAGAAGCGGCGGAATACATAAAAAACAATCCACGTGCACGGTGCGTATTCGAATGGGCTCGTGGCCATGCGAAAAGTTCACACATATCGTTAATGATTCCGCTTTGGCTGAAAATACAGGAAAACCCCGAGCCGATGATTATGGTACTCGTGTCAAAGAGTGCGGACATGGCCCGGCGGCTGTTGTCCGACTTGCAGGCAGAACTTGAGGGAAATGACCTGTTTCTGCATGATTTCGGAAGGCAGAAAACGGACGGTCTTTGGACGGACGGGGAATTCGTCTGCGCCGATGGTTCCATGTTCATCGCCCTCGGGCGTGGACAATCGCCGCGCGGGATCAAACGGCGGGGGCTGCGGGTGAATTACATTAGCATCGACGACATCGACGACGATGAGATGTGCCGCAACCCCCGGAGGGTGGACGAAGCCGTCGACTGGTGCCTGAGCGCACTCATCGGCACCATGGCCATGGGGCGGGGACGGTTCGTTCTGGTTGGAAACCGCATCGGCCAATATTCCATTCTCGGGGAAATGGCCTCGCGCCCCCATTTTTACCATACCGTCGTGAATGCCCTCGACAAAAAAGGAAAACCGTCCTGGTGGCAGAATTACCAACTGTCGGAAATCAACGACCTGCGGGTGGAAGTCGGTGAACGGCGCTTTCAAAAGGAATACATGAACAACCCACTGGACGAAGGGTCCGTTTTCGAGCGGAAGTATATCCGCTACGGCAAGATGCTTCCTTTGCGGGAATACCGCGCAATCGTCTCTTATACCGACCCGTCGTTCAAATCGTCGTCGAAAAACGACTTCAAGGCCACGCTTTTGGTGGGGCTGACCAAAGAGGGAAAGTTCCATGTCATAAAGGCTTACGCCGACCAGACGAAGGTGTCGGTCATGGTGGGGTGGCATTACGAGATAAGCGAATTTGTGGGGGATACGCCCGTCCGGTATTACATGGAGTCCAATTTTATTCAGGACTTGTTGATGGACGAGTTCCGCAAAGCGGGTATCGCCTCGGGAAAGCAGATCCCCATTACCGGGGACGGACGGAAAAAGCCGGAGAAATTCGCACGCATCGAGGCGTTGCAGCCCTTTTTCCAACGCGGGGAGATTCTTTTCAACGAGGCGGAAAAATCGTCGGGAGGCATGAAAGTGCTCGAAGACCAGCTGCTGACGTTCCAGCGGGGAAGCAAGGCGCACGACGATGCGCCCGACGCCCTCGAAGGGGCCGTGTGGTTGCTGAGTAACAAAGTAAGGACGGCGACTACCCGTTACGTCATTGGACACAGACCTAACCGTAAATATTGACATATATGTATTTATCCGCAGAAGAATTGAAAACAGCCATGTATGCCCATGTCGTCGAAGAGATTACCGGTGGGGACGTTTCAATCGTTTGCCAAGCCATCGAAGCAGCCGTGGAAGAAGCGAAGTCTTACCTGTCCAACCGCTACGACGTGGAGAAGATATTCTCGGCCGTCGGGGAGGGACGGAACGCCATGATTCTCGAAAACATCAAGGTCATGGCCGTATGGCGCATCATCACCATCTGCAATGCCGAAACCATCTATGAGATGTGGAAAGAGCGCTACGACCGTGTGGTCGACTTTTTCAAGAACGTGGCCAAAGGGATTGTCGCGCCTGCCTTGCCGCTCCGGACGGACGAAAAAGGCAATATCGAACTGCAAGCCAAATTCGGCTCTAACCCCAAATTTCATCATTCTTTATAATGAAAAGAAAAAAACAGGACCATGCCCCTTCCGGGAGAAAACGGAAGAACGGGGCCTCGCTGGTACGCCGTGTCATCGAACGGCACGAGTCGATAACGCGGAAAGACATTGCCGACTGGAAAAAGGCCCGGCAACAGGCCACAAGCGATTACGAACCCAAACAGGTGCTTCTGCAAAACCTCTATGAAGAAGTCATGCTCGATGCGTTGATGTCCTCCCAGGTGGGACTGCGCATCGATAAAAGCCAGGGGGTGGACTTTTCGCTGGTGCAAGGGGGAAAAACCGACGAGGAACAAACCCGGATACTCAAGGATAGCGGCCTTTTCGACCAGTTGGTCGAGCTGATTGTCGAAAGCAAGTTTTACGGCTGTTCCTTGATTGAGTTTTCCTATACGCCCGATGGTATCCGCGCCGACCTCGTGCGCCGCCAGAACGTGGCGCCCAAGACGGGACGGTTTTATCCCGACACCTACGGGAGCGAATTCGTGTCGTACCGGGAAGAACCGGAATTCGGCCGGTGGCTCGTCGAACTATACCCCCGGGAAGGGGATTTGGGGCTGCTCAACAAGGCCGTCCCCTATGTGCTGATGAAGAAGTTCGCCATGTCGTGCTGGAGCGAGCTGTGCGAAATCTTCGGCATTCCGCCGCGCGTCATGAAAACGAACACGTCCGACCCCGAAATGCTCTCCCGAGCGGAACAAATGATGAAGGAGATTGGTTCGGCCGCCTACTTCATCATCGATACCGAGGAGAACTTCGATTTTGCACAGGGTGTCGCTACAAACGGGGAGGTTTACAAGAATCTCATCGATACCTGTAACCAACAACTTTCCTTGCTGAACCTCGCTGCCGTGCTGGGGCAGGATACCGTGAATGGAAACCGCTCGAAGGAGGAAAGTTCCTCCAAATTGCTCGACTCCGTGGTGAAGGCCGATAACCGTTTCATAGAATCCTCTTTCAACAGGATCATACTCCCGGCGCTCGCCTCCATCGGCGTCCTCAAACCCGGGCTACGGTTGGTCATCGCCAAGGAGGTCGATGTGGAAAAGTTGTGGAAAATGGTACACGAGGGATCCCAGTACTACGATTTCGACATAGACTGGGTACGCGAGACGTTCGGCATCGAGGTTACCGGATTGCGTACCGACACGGCTCCGGCGGTTTCTCCGGCTCCGGGGAATAAAAAGGACGGAAAAGCGGGCGCTTCCGGAAGCGGGGAAACACGGGAGCTGCCGGATGATTTTTTCTTTTAAGGGCTGGCCGGCCAGCCTTGAAGTCCACCCTTGACGACCTCTATTTCAACGGTTCTTTAACGGCGTTGGAAGAGTGTTTGAAAGAGTTCGGGCAGTCGGTGGCGGGAATGTTCCCTCTGGCGGACGGGGAGATGTTCGGCAGGATCATCGGGGAGATTGCGGACGATTTCGATGCGGCCGTCAACAAACGCCTGCTCGACATATACGCGGGCAACCTGCTCGGAGGCGTCCGTGGCGTTTTCGGGGATACCGGGTACGGAAGCCGCTATTTCAGCCTTGTAAACCGGCTGGAAGCCAACGCGGCCAGGTTCGCGGCTTACAAGGCTTACCATGCCACGGAACAGGTCAAGAGGCAACTGACGGCCCGCGTGTCGAAAGAAGAGGCCCTGAAAAGGGCCGAAGGGGCTTTGCGGGCGTTCAACAGGTACCAGGCCGCGGAATACAACACGGCCGTGGCACGCTGCCGGACGGCCAGGCAATGGACCGACTTCAACCGGGAAGGACATGCGGACATTTTTCCGAATATCCGTTGGTTGCCGAGCCGGAGCGCCGAAAGGCGTACGCAGCATGTCCCTTACTATAACCGCGTATGGGCGAAGACCGACCCGTTCTGGCTGGAAAACCAGCCCGGCAACGAATGGAACTGCAAGTGCGACTGGGAGGAAACCGCCGATGACGTGGACCACGACGGGGTGAAGGTTACACCCCCGCCGGCGGGCCTCTCCGGAAATCCTGGCATCACCGGGGAGATCTTCTCGGAAAAGTCGATATATTTTACGGCCAACGGGCACGACCGGGTAGGCAGGGGGATATTGGAACTGGGCGAAGGCGGTTTCTTGGGCAAAGGGAAAATCGATGCGGTGGAGGTGCTGTCGCACGTGTTGCACGAGCCGGGCGAAATCGCCGGGAACATGGAGGTCGCTACCCTGTTTTGCCGGCATAACAAAGGGGTAAGGCGTATAAAACTGCTGCCCAATGTGGTAAAAGAGGATGCCGGCCTGCGGCCCCGGTTCTACCCCAAAGGCATGACACCGCGCGGGGCGAATAAAAATGCCGATGCCGTCATCGAATGGGACAACGGCGACAAGTGGGTCGTCGACTTCAAGTGCATGCAGGGAAACGGGGCGAAACTCAAAGAACGCCTATGCGACGCCTACGAGCAGGCCGACTATGCCGTCGTGAAGATATGCGGGGAAATAAAAGAGATTCAAAAAGTAATCGAAACGGCCGATCGGTTCATGAAAGGGCATCATCAGTTCAAAGGGTTGATTGTCTATGATAATTCGGACAGGGAAATCTTTCGGATAATAAAATAGGCGGCATGGTTGCCGCCTATGAACCCCACTACTGTCCACCCAACGGGTCGCCAAGGATTCTTTGCAAATGTAGTAAATAATTTCTCTATAAACAAACAAAGAGGCGTTCCGCCTCTTTGCCCAACCCAAGTGTCCCAGCCAGCGGCTCGATCGCGAGTTGTTTCGCAAATATAGTGATAATTTCTTACAAACAAATATTTTATGGCAAAAATGACTCCCGGACAATTCAAAGCGGAAATAGAAAGGCTGCGTGAGATGTCGCCCGACTTTATGGCCCGTATAGCCCCGTTGGTGGCGGCGAATACGGCGGTTGCGGTCTTTAAAAACAACTTCCGAACCGAGAGCTTCGACGGGGTGAAGTGGAAAGAGGTACAACGACGCGACGGGCATTCTCCGGCTTATCGGTATGCGGCAAAGTACCACCCGGCAAGGACGACGCGGAACATATTGACCGGAGACACCGGTGACCTGGGCCGTTCCATCGAGGTGAAGGAGGTGGGGGAAGGGCGGGCTACCGTATGGACTTCCCCACAGGAATTCGGCAGTAAGGAGCCTTACGGGGCGGTTCATAACGAAGGCTTGAAAGCGGGACGGGGTGCCGGATTCATCATGCCCCGTCGCCAGTTTATGGGAGACACCCCCAATTTGCGGGGGAAAACGGTGAAAGAACTCGGGAAAGCATTGGACCGGCTCTTCAAAAAATAAATGCGGAGGCCTGAGCCTCCGCATTTTCATTTGCTTTCAGGGTACAAGGTTATTTTTATCCCTTCGGGGTGTACGGCCGTTCCTTCTCCGGCATGGCCCGCCGTGAATTGCGTCGCATAAGAGAGGGCATACACTTCGAACGTGTTGCCGACATGAAGTTTCCGCCAGTTCGTCCGCACCAACGGTGCGAACCCCTTTTCATAATACAGCTGCAAAGCATCATGCACGCTCTCCATCAGTTCGATGGCGGCATATCCGTCTTCTTTCCGGGGGGCATACAGCGACGTGGGCGTGAGCCGCTGGTCGGCGATGGTGATTGTTACCGATACGTCCGCCAGTTGTCCGCCTTTGCCGGTTTCACTGAAACCGGCTTGTTCCAGGTCGATGAGCGCGCAGGGATATTTCACCGCAGGCTGATCGTATCGTAATTGCCCCCAATCCTTGTCGATGTATTTCAGCTCCGGCACCGTGGCGAGCCGTTCCTGTATGCTCAACAGCAAATCTTTAAATTGTCCCATCGTGTTCGTTTTTGTCGAATAGTGATAACTGACCGGGTCTTTCCGGTTGTTCCCGGGTCTCCCGCAAGGGCGTGGCGATGTAACGCAGCAGGGTGCGGTAACACATCGGGTAAACGGGGTTGACATACCGTTCCCAGACTTTGAAATAACTTTTGGCGTAATTCCCCGGCTCGTAATGCTGCTGGACGATGTCGCAGACCAACTTTATCCGCCGGAGGGTGTTTTTACGTCGACCGCCCATTGTTTTTCCCGGATTTCGTTTTACCTTTGTTACAACTTCCCCAAATTGTAACTCGCTTGCCGAATCCGGTGGGCGGGTTATTTTTTATCCTTTACACGCTGCGTCTCACGCCTCGGTCATGCCGAGGGGTATCTGTTTCCATGCCCCACTTTTTTCGTCTTTGTATTCGGCATAAATATAGGTTTTCGACAGCTGCGGGATATAAGCCTCCTCTATGATGGTGATCCCTTCGTTCAGCCGTTCGTCGTTCAACTCATTCGCCAATTTGCGTAGTTGCAGGGCCTTGTTGGCTTTCAGGTTCCCTGCAGCGTCCCGGGAGAGCAGCCGCATCATTTGGTTGACGAGCGCCCGCGTGGTGTCGTCCTTGATGAGCGAGAGGCACGCTTCTTTGACAATGGCGACACCGTCGTTTACGGTATCTCTCCAACCGTCGCACTGGTGACGGCCGATGGTGATGCGGCGGGTACCGTCGGAAGTGGTGAAGGTATGCGATTTCTGGTCTTCTTTTACCCGTCGCAAGACATCGGCTTTCATCTGCAATATGGCGGAAAACCGTTCGAGGATTTCCCCTTTGACGGCCGAAATTGTCCCGCTCAGCTCTTTGAGCCGGGGCAGAGCGGCGGTTACTTCTTCATCGACCAGCTGGCTGTAGGCCGCGCGGTCGCGTTTGGCTTGTTCCTTTGCTGTCTTGGCGGCTTTGGCCCGTTGGAAGGCTTCATACTCTGCGATTTGCGCCTCCGTCATCATGACGGCCTGCTTCTTCTCTTCGTTCATGGTTGTATGTTTTTAATCCAATAAATATTTTTCTTGTTTCAGTAACTCCTTTACTCGTCTGTCCCGGGAGGCTTTGCTCGGAAATACTTCCAATGTCCGCCATACGCCGTAAGTGTCCGAATATTTGATTCTCGGCTGGTCGTTTTTGCTTCCGCCGTCTTGGGTTGCCCTTAATAATATATATCCGGCATCAAGTAATTTTTGAGTGCTGGTTTTGTCCATCGCCGTAAGGTTTAATCGTTATCGAAATGTTGGTAAAAATCCATGTCATCGGCTCCGGGTTCGTCGTCGATGAGCATCGCTTCACTGTTGGCATAGGCCCAGTCGGCCAGTTCGCCAAGGAATTGCGCAGCTTCGGTCCGTTCCATATCCGAAGTCTGCAACGCCAGTTCTTTCTTCACCCGTTCAAGGGCGGATACGTTTTTCTTTTCCATAATGTTTCAGTTTATAAGGGTATGACGGTCGAGAACGATGCAGACCGTTTTCCCCGGTTGTTTGACAGTGGTTTCAATAGGCTTCAAGCCTCCTTTGCGGGCAATGGTCCGCAATTTCTTTTGTAAAATAGGGAGTTCGTCGAATGTTATCCGGGCAAATGGTTTCCCTGCTATACGGGGGTGGCGGCAAAAATGATCGACACGCGACCAATCGGTCGTATCAATGCCCAATTGCTGCATTTGTTTGAGACAAACGGAACGCCGTTTCTTCATCTCGTCTTTACGCCCCGTCAATTTTTCCATGCCGGCACAGCATGTGTTGTATTCCGATTTTGTCATTTCCCGCAGGCTTTCTGTGCGTCCCGACGTATATTCCCGGACGATTTGGCGCTTCAACTCCTCCCGGTCGCCGGTATAGGGCAAACGGTTGAACAAAGCGTAAAAGCGCGCAAAATTGGTTATCTCTTGTGTCATGTTCTTATTGTTTTGAAGGTTTCCATTCTATGGTAACAATGGCGTCAAGCTCTCCACTGCCCCTACATACGGGACAATCCTTGTGTATTGGCTCTCCTTTCTCATTCTCGCTCCATATCCAACCGTTGCCCTTGCAACAACTGCATACATGCCCTGGGCTACAAAATACCTCCCGACCCGATCTGTTGACAGTGAGGTATGGCGGTACCTTTAATTCGATAATGGTATTTCTTGTACTCATATATTAATCTCCTACTACAAATTGCACATAAAAATCAAATTCATCTGTCAGTCGCTTTATCTGTATCACGCTCATCGGGTTTAAGCCATAAGGGCACTCTATCATGCGACGTTTGGTGATGCACCGGACTCCTTTCTTCCGAAGACGGTACAAGAGGTTTGCCCGTCTTTTTCGCATTCGCTTTTCCATGTCATAAGTTGTTACTCGTTTGAATGATTCCCTCTTCCCATACAACAAAGTAACTTCCCGGTTCACCGATGGCTCTTCCTTGACAGTAAGCCTTATAACCCACCACACGCAATTTCATGTCGCAGATATATCTCAGTTTCAGTGCACCGCTTCCCATCGGTTGGCTTTTTTTCTCTTGGCTTACCCATATAAAGCACTTTCTCGGAAAGCGCTTCATCAATGCCTCGGCATCGGGATATTCCCACGGGGCGACCTGAAAAGAATCGATGATAATGAACTTCGGACTTTTCGGCTTTTTCAGCCGCTCTATGACCTCTTCATAACTTTCGCCTACTGCAACCCGGAACTTCCCCTGCACCTCGTCCATTTTCAGGTAACCCATCCTGCGTTGGAAGCTCTGGTTCACACCCTCCTCGTAGCTGATGTACAACACCGTCCCGTAGTTGCACAGTTCTTTGCCCAGTTGCATCACGAAAGAACTTTTTCCGCTGGCCGATGCTCCGCTGATGAACCACGAGGCGGTGTCTGCGGGGAAACCGAACGGCTTGCTCCACTTCTCGCCCCATGACAATGTTGTCCATTTCTTGGCGGCTATCTCTTTCGGGCTGTACGCTCGTTTGGGCATGGTTATACGCGTTTGAGTTTCTCAATCTCTGTATATACCCGACGCAGACCGCCTCCGCTTTTTCGCACGATGGCCGAAATGTCACTCTCCTCCGGTGCGTTCACCTTTGCCACGACACGCGCCTGCTCGTTAAGGAATTGTCCGCGCTCTTTTCCGTCATCGGGAGTTACTTTGCTGTAACGGTCGCCGAAACGGCTCAACATTTCGGTATAACCCACTTTTTTGCATTGTACGGCCCGATTGATTTTTTCCTTTAACCCGTCGGCTCCCATCATATACCAGGCGCAACACCTTTCGGTGGCATTCCACAAGGCTTTCAACTCCAAAAAGGCTTCATATTGCAGATCTCCGGCCTCATCGAGGACGATAAGGGGATTTTCGATCGACCGTAAGTAGTAGACGAGGTCATCGTACACATCGGCATAACGGCCATTACTACTCACACCATACTCTTTGGCAATGAAACGGATAAGTTTCTGCTTGCTCTTCACCTGCGAGCAGTCCACATAGATGGCGTTCTTATGGCTTTTTACGTAATGCCGGGCCGTAAATGTCTTGCCGATGTTAGGCAGGTCGCACAATATCGCGCTGATACAGCCTGCCTGGCACAGTTCCAACTGCGAGGTTATGAAGTCGAACGTTGCTGTGCGGGCCGGCTTCCATTCTATTTCCCCGCGCAGACTGACACCAAGCTTGCGTGCGATGGTTATCCAGTTTGCTTCGCTGAGAACCCTTTCTGTCTGCCCGTTTTTTACGGCACTGTATATGGCGCTCGATATACCCAGCGAGGCCGCATGTTTCGCGTCGCTCGGGTAGTTTGACCGGTGAGCCGAAATGGCTTCAGAAATTCGTTTTTTACTTTCTTCTGTTATCATATTAGAATTGTTTTAATGTCGTTTTAAAGGGATTCAAACGCTTTTTTTCGATAATCTTCTTCGATAGCCATATAATCAGGCATATCGCAGTTTTCCATCGGAACTTCCTCGACGGGACAGGTTTCGGCAGCCTCTTCCTTTTCTGGCTGTATGATTGCCGTACCGACCCGGTCAACAGCATTGTCGCGGACGTATTTGCCGAAACTGCTTATCTTTTTCTGCTGCTCGATATAGTTCACCACGTCCTCCCCGGTCTGTTCGGCCATTACCCGGTTATAGGTCTTTACTTTCTCCACCTTGTCGATGAAACGGTCGCCCTGGAATATATACACGTCAGTGGGCTTCCCCTCCTCGTCCGGCAGATAGTAGGCCGTCACCTTGTAGTCGTTCGGTTGCAGGCGTTCCAGCACAGACGTGTCGCTCAGCCACCAGTCCTCATAGGCAACTCGCACCGTCGAATTGCGCCGTATGCTGGTTTCCACGCGCTCGCCTATGAAGCGGCTCAGCGTGAGTTTGTCGTACTTGCGCAGGGTCGGGTTGATATTTGCCATCAGTACCTGCCAACGGGTCATTCCGGGATATTTCTTCTGGTTGGGGTGAAGCGAGTTGTTCCATTCGGCATTGTCCCTGCGGTCATCGGCCACCAGCTGCTCATAGCTGAAATACTCCCTGTCTTCGTAGGTGTCATTGGTCTCGTCGCTGACTTTCTTGTATTCCACGCGCCACTTGCCCTTGCCGTAGAAACGCCCAATGCCGGCATGGTTCTTGTGAATGACGCTGCGCTTCTTCGCACCGTTAAGTGGTTCGGCATATTTCTCCTGTGAATTCTGCGGAGCGCAGAAGTGAACGAAGTTGAATGTAACGCCTGCTTGCAGGAAACCCTCCTTATATTCGCTCATCAGGTGGTTCTCCACCTCTATGCCGGCAGGAATACCCCAGCCGTTGCGCTCGATAAGCCTGAACATGTCCCGGAAGCAGTCCACGACAAGCATCTGGTCTTTTTTGCGCCCATAACTCGCCCCTACCACACACTGGCTCACCACGTCGTAGGCGTAATAGGCGTGTACGCGCTGCTTGGTATCCTTCAACTTACGTGTCAGGTCCACATCGTCCATCGTGATTTGCGACAGGGAGAATTTCCCGTTATGGCGGTGGACGTGTGGCATCTGCTCGTGCATGAACGTGGTGTATCCCATGAGAGCATGGTTTACAAGCAGCTTGTTGCTCGGTTTGTTCAGCACGTTGTTGATGGTGCTCTCGCTCAGTTCCTTCGGGTCGCCGTTCTTGTCGGTGAAGTCGTCGGGGTTGAATATCTCACCGGTACTCAGGTCCCATGCCTCGCGTTCGCCGCAGACAAAAGCGATGTACATCTCGTGCACATTGCTGTTATATGGCTTGTTCTCCTGTGCGGCAAGGCTCAGTATGAGCCGTTCGGTCTTATAGTCCACCTTTCTCGCGCTCTGGTTGCCGAACTTGCCGCTTATCAGGCAGGCATAACCGTCGCGCTTGTATTCGGCCACTTTTTTGCGGAAGCGGAGTGTCGATGCCGGTAGGTCGTGGCCGAACTCCTCGCGCAGCGTCTCGATGACGGTGGCCATCATACCCCAGTCGTACTTTTCGCCCATCAACTTGCGGTAATCACGGCTGCGGTTATACAGCCTGATGCAGGTGTTCAGTACCGATGCGTTTACCGCATACTTTTTGGCCAACTCGGCCGAGGCCTTGTTGCTGTGCTGCTTGGCAGCCCAATCCATGAAGTAGGCAATGGCGGTTTGGTCAAGTTCATAGTTCGATATTATCCAGCCTCGTAACAGCACAGCATTACCGCCGGGGTATTTCTCTTCTACCTTTTCTTTGCAGGTGGTAGGCAGACTGTCAACGGCAACCAAGGCATAATTACCTGCCGCACCTCCACCACGACGAACCACATTGATTCGGCCACGGTTTACCCAGTTCCTGTAACAGGATTCGGTAATAAAGCCTTCATCAATGAGTGTACGTGCTGATATGCAAAGTTTGTTGCCGAAAAATTCCATACCGTTCTCCTATCTCAAAGCCATCGCTTCGCGTTGTATCGTTTCCATTTCACTGATCCTGGGATTGTCATAGCATCGGGCCACTTTTCCTCCGACAATAAGGAACACTTTCCCGCTCTTCTTGTCTCCGTCGAGAACCACTCCGTTGGGAAAATACTGGCGCACATGGCCGTCTGTGTCGTGCCACGTCTCTATCTCCGCGACTTCTACCATGACGGTGCCGCCACGCTCTAAAGCCAACTTCCGGATACGTTTCGCCAGCTCCGTGTTACCACGTAAGGCGTCGAACGTGATAGCGTTCAATATCGTTTTGTCTGTTACCCCGAATGCCTTCTTCAGGAATTCGCGGTTTTCCTTCGTTATATCAATGTATCGCTTCATGATTCGTTTACTTTATTGTTTCAAAACTTACTTCTCCGTCAAACCGGGTGGTAATTAAAGCCTTGGCCCACGCCATCGCGGTATCGTTGGAGGCGCACAGTAGAAATTCGTCCACATTAACGATGGCGGCAACCAGATTATGCTCTTGATTCAACTCTGGAACCAACTCCACCATTTCCTTTACGTCAACTCGGTCGATAAAAACTTTTACACCTTTCATATCCTTTTTACTGTTTTAAGTTCGTAAAATCGACCGCCTTTTTGTATATTTACGGCCGTTCTTTGAAGAACACGCAGCAAAGATAGGTGATAATTTTCAACAAAACAAATATAACGGGAATAATTTTCAACTAATGGGGACAATTTTATCAAGGATACAGGAAATTGCTTTAAAGGAAGGGATAACTATCGGTGCCTTAGAACGTAATATAGGTGCAAGTAAAGGCGTTTTATCAAGAGCAATCAATAATGGCACAGATATTCAATCAAAATGGATTCAAATAATTGTTGAAAATTATCCCAATTATTCATCTGAGTGGTTATTAACAGGTCGTGGAGAAATGATCAAAACGAACGGTATCACACCGTCGCATTCAGCACTTGATCCGGCTCCTAACGAGCATAAAAATAACGATTTACATCGAAATAAACAAGAAAAACGCACGCAATCCGTGGCGATTCCGGTAACAAAACAAGACGAAGGTATACCCCTCATTCCTATTGATGCGATGGCGGGAGTGCTTACATGTGAGCAAACAGCCCTCGAATACGAGTGCGAGCGTTATGTCGTGCCTATGTTCAAAGGTGCGGACTTCCTTATTCCCGTAAAAGGATCCAGCATGTACCCCAAATACAACTCCGGAGACATTGTCGCCTGCAAACGGGTTTCCATGACCGACATCTTTTTCCAGTGGAATAAGGTGTATGTAATCGACACCGATCAAGGCGCATTGATCAAGCGCATTAAACCCGGCAGTGCGCCCGACCGTATACTTATTGTTTCCGATAACGACAAATACGACCCCTTCGAACTGCCTTATTCCGCCATACACGCAGTTGCACTTGTCATCGGTGTCATTCGTCTCGAATAAATCGAATCGTCCTGTTTATGGCCCTCATAAATCCCCTTTTATACCCCTATTTATCGGTGTTTCCCCCTCTTTCATGGGTAAAAAGCACGCTAAGTGTCCGAATTTAGGGCAGATAACAAGCCGGTATTTAAAAATAGAGTGGTATTTTTGGGGGGGCTATCGAATCAAAAAACGGGGGTATTTTTGAAAAAGTGGTATTTTACCCACTCTCCATGCGTACCCTAAAAACCCACTTTTGTAACCCTAAACTAAAAAAGATGTAACCCTAAACTGTAACCCTTAATGTAACCCTAATGCCAAAAGCACCTATTTTGGACATAAAAAGAGAGGTCGGCAGACCTTCCACAACCGCATCACCAAAATGCCGTTAAATTTGCGCTCTAAACCCATTCAAGCATCCATTCCTTAGAACAACCCCCAAACCACCTGAAATAAGCATAGATTGCTTGATTATAGCCCATTTATTGCATACTGTGTCATTGCCAGACAACCCGGCATGAAAGGAACAGCCGGTTTTGAATGAAAGAATAGTACTCAATACACCCGAAGGCGTTTGAATAGCAGCCAGTACGCCTTCAAATGCCCATTGACAAAGGATTTTAGGGGAAAGAATAAAAAAGGACGCAAATCGCATGATTACGCCCCTTTAAATTATACGCAAATTATAAAGATCGTCGTTTTAAGCCTCGGGAATTATACCGAAATTATAGCAAATTATACGTTTCGTTTTATTGGCCCAATCAGGCAAGTATTTATAACAAACTAAACAACAAACAATTAAACAAGCTATTCACTATCTGTCAATATACGCTTCGTTTTATGCCCCATATAGGCAATTTTTGTGGAGATAAAAAGCGAGAAGTTTTTTATCGGGAACGGAGGATTCTTTGCGAAAAGATTCTCCGTTTTTTAGAGCAGGCATTGACTTAATTGTCCAGTAATGACTCTATGTCTTCGGCCTTGAATCCCAACGAAATGGCTTTTTCAAAATCTTTTTTGGCTTCGGCTTTTTCAAAACGGGCCAGTTTCAGCTTGCCGCGCATGACATAGACGAGTGGGTCGTCGGGGGAGAGTTGCCGCGCCATCTCGATGTCTTCGGCGGCGCGGGAGTATTGTCGGTTGTAGTAGTAGGCTTCGGCGCGGTTGAGGTAGAGCGACGAGAGGTTGGGGTTGGCCCGTAAGACTTGGGTGTAAAGGTCGATGGCTTGGACATAAAATTCCCGGCATTTCATCAGGGCGGCCAGTCCGATGCGGGCATTGGCGCTTTTGTCGTTGATGGAGAGCAACTGCTCGAAATCGCGGCGAGCCGACGCCGTGTCGTTCAGTTCCAGGGAGATAAGCCCTCTGCGATAGAGCGCCTCTTCATTCTTGTCGTCGATGAAAAGTATATGTGAATAGTCTTCCTTGGCCTGTTGCAGGCTGTCCATTTCGGCCCACAATGCCGCCCTGTTGTAGAGTAGTGTGAGTGACTTGGGCGACATGACCAGGGCGTTGTTGTAGGAGCGGAGGGATTCGGTGAGTTTGCCCATGTTGCGCTGTATGGTGCCGAGGTTGGAGAGCAGGAGCACGTTCCCGGGATTGGCCGGCTCGGTGCGCAGGGCTTGCAGAAGCGCCTGTTCGGCTTTGTCGAGGCGGCCGTTGTCGATGTAATAAAAAGAGGAATCGATATATTCGGTATAAGACTGGGCCTTGGCCGGGAAGGCCGTTGCCGCCAGGGCTACAATGGCAGCTGTCACGATGCGCAGTTTCATGTGGAGAGCATTTGGTTCTTGTTGCAAAGTAATGCAATTTCTTTTTTCCTTCGCAGCCGGGTACCCCCTTTTTACGGAGATTTATGATTTGGTGTGTTGTGCTATCATTTTTTTACCCTATTTTTGTGCTTCGAACCAAAGATACCGACAATTCTCATGCGGCTACTCATATCGACATATATATTGATGGCCCTTTGCGTGGCGCTGTTATTCCCGTCGTGCTGCGATTCCCATAAAAATGATGTTTCGCCAGCCGGAGGTGACACATGCGACTGCACGGTATTGGTCTACATGGTGGGAAGCAACACCCTGAGCGGCTTTGTCGAGAGTAATATTTCCGACATGAAAAAGGCGGTGGGGAAAGGCGCGTTGCACAACGGGAACCTGTTGCTTTACATCGACCGCTACGGAACCCCCACGCTCGAACGCCTTTCGCTCGAAAACGGCACGGTGAAGCGCACCGTGGAGCGCTCCTATGACGACCGTAATTCGGCCTCGTCGGAGGTGATGGCATCGGTCATCGAGGAGGTGAAGGCGCTATATCCGGCATCGACATTCGGGCTTGTCCTGTGGTCTCATGCCAATGGCTGGTATCCGGCACATATCGATACCGACTTGGCTCTGTTGCGTTCCACGCGTTCGTTCGGTGACGACGGGGGAGAGGCGATGAACATCGATGAGATTGCTGCGGCCATACCCGATTCCACGTTCGATTTTATCCTTTGTGATGCCTGTTATTTAGGCGCTTCTGAGGTGGCCTATGATTTGCGGGCGGAGTGCCGGTATTATGTCGCTTCGCCGGCGGCGGTGATGGGTGCCGGCTTTCCCTATGAAGAGGTCATTACCCACCTCTTTTCCCTGGAAAAGCCCTTGGTCGGGAAGTTGACAGAGGTTTGCCGTTCTTATATGGACTATTATCGCTCCTATCGTGACCCTTACGGGGCGGTTTCGCTCGTCGACATGAGTGCGCTCGACCTTCTGGCCCAGTCGGTAAACAGGGCTTTGCGCCACCAAACCGACTCTTTGGCCGTCGATTCGGTACAACAATATTCCCAGGAACGGGGTCTGAGCATCAGTTACCAAAAACTTTTTTTCGACCTCGATGATTATGTCGCCCGAGTATGTGCCGATTCGTCGGCGTATGCTTATTTTGCCGATTGTCTCGACCACACCGTGCTTTATGCCGATGCCACGGAGCGTTATCTCTCTTTGGTCTCGGGCGTGTGGTGTAGTTATCCGTTGGAGAAATATTGCGGTCTCTCGGCTTACATACCCGGTGCCGTGGCCGACAGCGACGAGGTCATCGACTTGTATTATCGCACCTTGGCCTGGTATAAGAAAGTCTATGCCGGCATCGATGAAATTTTGATAAAGTAATTGTGATATGAAACTTCTTGACATTGATCTTACCTCGGGAATCATCGCGGCTTCGGATACGACGAATGTCGTACAAATCAAAGAGGTGGTCGAAAAATATGCCGGTATGACAGCCGATGAGATACTGACGTCTTTGTTGTCGAAATTGTTGGCGTTCGGCTTGAAGTTTGTCGGTGCATTGGTCGTCTTTTTTGTGGGGCGCTGGCTGATGAACCGTTTTTGTAATTTCATCATCAAGTTGCTTACGCGTCGTCATGTCGAGCCGTCGGTGCAGTCGTTTTTGCGCAGTTTTATCAACATCACGTTGATGCTCGTATTGGTGGTGATGGTTATTGGCATTTTTGGTATCAACACCACGTCATTTGTCGCCCTTTTCGCTTCGGCCGGAGTTGCCATCAGCATGGCGCTGAGCGGTTCGTTGCAAAATTTTGCCGGTGGTCTCATGATATTGGTCTTCAAACCCTACAAGGTGGGCGATTTTATCGAGGCACAGGGGCAGAGTGGCACGGTGAAGGAGATACAGATTTTCAATACGGTGCTGATTACCGGCGACAACCGGACGATTTTCGTGCCCAATGGAAATCTCTCGAACGACATCATCGTCAACTATTCCCGAGCCGGAGTGCGTCGGGTGGAGTGGACTTTCGGTATCGGTTATGGCGACCGCTACGAGACGGCCAAGAAAGTCCTTGCGGAGCTCCTCGAAGCCGATGCCCGCATCTTGCGCGAACCGCCCGTTTTTATCGCCCTCCACTCCCTGGGCGATAGTTCGGTGAATGTGCTGGTCAGGGCTTGGGTGGCTACCGAAGATTACTGGAATGTCTATTATGATCTTAACCGAAAGGTTTACAAGGCATTCGCCGATAATGATGTGAATATCCCCTATCCGCAGATGGACGTGCATCTGATAAAAGACTAATCTTTTTTGCTTTTTTATAAGAGTCGTATCTCTTTCTTTGAGGAGAAATGACTATCTTTACAGCTGCAAAATTTTTTTGCAGTACACGCTTACTGTTTTTTGCGGGGCGATGGCCCCGCCGTCTTTATGTCGCCCAAGGGCGATAATCCTTATAAACAGGCGTGTCTTTCGGCTTCCGAAGAAAATAAAACACTATATAATGGTAAGCAAATGGAACTACGTGCCCCTTACCGAAGAAGAAAAGCATATCGAAAAACGATTGGCAGAGACCCTGTCGATAAGCCCTGCCATATGCACACTTCTGGCTCAGCGAGGGGTAAAAACAGAAGAGCAAGCTAAGAAATTTTTCCGACCACAACTGTCCGATTTGTATGATCCGTTTTTGCTGAAAGATATGGATAAGGCCGTTGCGCGCCTCAACCAGGCCATGGGAGCCAAAGAAAAAATCCTTATCTATGGCGATTATGATGTCGACGGAACTACCGCAGTGGCATTGGTCTACAAGTTCTTGAACAATTTCTATTCCAACATCGACTATTACATTCCCGACCGTTATGACGAGGGTTACGGCATTTCGATAAAAGGCATCGACTATGCGGCCGAAAACGGTTTTACGTTGGTTATTGCGCTCGACTGCGGCATCAAGGCCGTGGAGAAAGTGGCTTATGCCAAGGAACGCGGGGTCGATTTCATCATCTGTGACCACCATGTGCCCGACGATGAGTTGCCCCATGCGGTTGCCGTGCTCGATGCCAAACGCGACGACGATGCCTATCCTTACAGTCACTTGTCGGGTTGCGGCGTGGGATTCAAGTTCATGCAAGGCTTTGCCACCAGTAACAACATCAGCATCGAACAGTTCTTGTTCCCGTTGCTCGATATGGTGGCCGTGAGCATCGCTTCGGACATTGTGCCGATTACCGACGAGAACCGTATCCTGGCCTATCACGGCCTGCGGCGCCTCAATTCCAACCCGAGCCTTGGCCTGCAAGGCATTATCAATGTCTGCGGGTTGCGCGGGAAAGAAATCACCATCAGCGACATCGTGTTCAAGATAGGCCCCCGCATCAATGCATCGGGTCGTATGCAGTCGGGTAAAGAGGCCGTCGACTTGCTGGTCTCCAAAGATGCATCGACCGCCATGAAAAAGAGTCACGACATCAACCAGTATAACGAAGACCGCAAGGAACTCGACAAGAAGGTGACGGAAGAGGCCAGTCAATTACTCGAACAGCGTCCCGACTTCGACGACCGCAAATCCATTGTCATCTACAATGCCGAGTGGCACAAGGGCATCATCGGTATCGTGGCTTCCCGTCTCACCGAGCTTTACTATCGTCCGTCGGTCGTGCTCACCCTCTCCAATGGGTTGGTTACCGGTTCGGCTCGTTCGGTACAGGGATTTGATGTGTATAAAGCCGTGGAGTCGTGTCGCGATTTGCTCGAAAATTTCGGCGGTCACACCTATGCTGCCGGTCTCTCCCTGCGGGAGGAAAATGTGGACCGCTTTATCGACCGCTTTGAAAACTATGTGGCCGAGAATATTCTTCTCGAACAGACTTGTCCCCAAATCGACATCGACATGGAGTTGGGTTTCGATGAGATTACGTCGGGATTCTACACCTGTTTGAAACAGTTCAGTCCTGTCGGGCCGGGCAATATGAAGCCGGTCTTCTCGACATTGGGCGTTGTCGATGCCGGTTCCCGGCTCGTGGGTCGCAATCAAGAACACCTCAAACTCGAAGTGCGCGACTTGCGCTCGTCCATCACGATGAGTGGCATAGCGTTTGGCATGCACGAGCATTATGCCCATATCAAAAGCGGGGCTCCGTTTGACATCTGTTACACCATCGAAGAAAACAATTTCAAGGGCGTCACGTCGATACAGTTGCAAATAAAAGACATACGTCCTTCGGCCAAGCGATGACTGACCGAAGGGAAAAAATACAAAGCGGAGGAAGGATATTGTCCTTCCTCCGCTATTTTTTTGCCTTGTGCGGCTGAGGATTAGAATGCCAGTCCGACTCTGAATCCGATATTGTGCAGGCCGTCGACCTTGTATATGAGCAGATGGTTCTGGTTGGAGGCGTAGTCGTAGTAGAAGGCCATGTGGAAGCCAAACAGGTTGGGCCCCATCGGGAATATGTTCACGCCGATTTCGGGCGATACGAAAACGCCCCATTTTTCATTGCTGGTGCTGTAAACATTGTAATACGAAGTCGTTTTGCAATATTGCGCACCTACTTTGACTCCGGCGTATGGAGCAAACTTCTTTTCGGGCATGAAACGGTAACGGAAGGCGGCTCCGAAAGGCATCTGGAACAGCATGTGCTGCTGGTCGCAGGTGAGTTGGGAGGTGGCCGAGAGATGGAGTGTCTGAGTGTCGATGTACTCATTGTTGGTGTGGAAGGCCATAAACAGTCCGACGCCGGCGTTGGGGGTGATGTAGTAACCGCCTTCGAAGTTCATGCCCCAACCGCTGGCCTTGTCAGAGAATCCGTTGTTGAGCGGTATGTTGAATTGCCAGTCGATATTGGCATAGCCTTTTTTTGCGGGAGCCTGTGCCCAACCTATTGAGGGCAGGAGGCATGATAGCGCGCACACAAAAACGATGCGCAGTCGATTGATGCAAGTTGTTTTCATAAGTTTATAATCAGTTTTGAATATTCAGGTAAGACGATTGTTTGAAAGCCTGGTTGATGGCCTCGACAGAGAGTTGCAGGTTGATTTTGTTCGACGAGTAGAGCAGGCCCGACATGTAGGCGTTCCAGATGATGGGGATTTTTTTCGTTTCGGCGTCGAGTTTTACCAATTCGATGAGAAGAGAACCGGTCGAATAATTGTATGACACCGTGTAAGGGTAATACCAACTGTTCCAGTATCCGCCCCAATAACCGGGGTACCAGTAACCGGGATAGTCCCACCACCAGTAAGGGCTGCTGTAATTGGTAAAATAATAGGTGCTCTCGACATAACTCATCTGTATGCCGACATTGGCGTATTCTTTCTGTGAGACGCGCGAAAAGCCGTACGAAGTCATGTTGTCGACTACGGCCATGATAAGTTCTTCGGCCTGCTGGTCTTTCCAATAAGTGGGCGTTTTGCTCGAAGAGATGAGCAAGATGCTGTCGGGAATGTAGAAAAATTCGAAATCACTGAATTTTTCGCTGGTGTCATAGTCGGTGAAAACGAGAAAGTTACCGCTGAGTTTCGATGTGTCAGGCTCTTTTTGGCAGGAGGCCATAAAAAGTAAGACGAGGAGGAGGGGGGTTAGTTTTTTCATTTTTCTTCCCATTTTAGGTTATTATTAAGAATCTTTTCTCCTAATAACACTTCTGTTTGGGGAAAGTTTGGGAATGAGGCGATTTATTTAATGAAATATTCGTAAAATCCGGTTCCCACGCCCACCAACGACATGACAATGATGACGATGCTTATGATGCGGTTGATGAGCCACAAGCTGCGAAGATTGAAGTGTGAACGCACCTTATTGATGATGTAGGTGATGGTAAACCACCAAATGAAGGCTCCGAGAATGATTGATACATAGCCGAGTATGTAGTGACCGGCCTTCATCTCGGGCAGGAAAAAGTTGAGCCGGGCAAAGAGACCGATGAGCAGCAGCAGAATGAGCGGGTTGGAAAGGGTGAGCAGGAATGAAGAGGCGAAGTCCTGGGTGAATGAGCTTTTCTGATTGAGTTTCTTGCGGATATTCCGCGCCGGATTTTGCCGGAACAGGTAGAGCCCGAACCCCGTGAGCACGAGACTGCCGATAATTTGTAGCGGCGCTTGGTGGGCCTCGATGAAGTCCACGACAATAGAGAGGCCCAACCCCGTGAGTATGGCATAGCAGAGATCCGAGAGCGAAGCCCCGAGACCGGTGGCCAATCCCGAACGTCGCCCCTTGTTCAGGGTGCGTTGTATGCACAACACACCGATGGGCCCCATCGGCGCCGATACCAGTATTCCGATGGCCAATCCTCTGATAATAATGTATATAAGCAACTCTATCGTGGACATACCCAAGTGACTGTAAACCGGTCGGCCGGTTGCTGTTTTGCCGGTGCAAATATAAGCAAATGAGAACGCCGAGACAAACGAAAATGAAGTTTTCAACTTTGACAGGTGTCGAGTGGCCTGCTATCTTGTATGAAGACAGGAAAAAACGCGCGCGGATAATAAGGCGTTTACACAAAAGTACGATGTCGCCCCGAATCCTGTATTCTCAAAATATCGCGCTTATTCCCAAAAATACTTTTTTTTATTGTTTTATAACCCGAGGCTTTTCATTACATTTGCACACAAATAAACCCGTTCATACGATTATCCATTTCCGGTTATACACACATAAAACAATAGAGAATGGTACTTTTCTTTAAAACCCCCGAACAGCAAATTATCGCTGTTGATGTTACGCACGAATTATCGGCCCCGGAGGTCGAGAAGCTGAGTTGGCTTTTCGGTCGGGCACAGTTGCTTTCCGAGACTCGTCTCGACGGTTGGTTTGTCGGTCCCCGCAAAGAAATGATTACCCCGTGGAGTACCAATGCCGTGGAAATCACCCAGAACATGGGCCTCGAAGGAATCCTCCGCATCGAGGAGTATTTCCCCGTTTCAAACGCACAGGCCGAGCACGACCCCATGTTGCAACGCATGTACGACGGCATCGACCAGAAAATATTCGAAATCAACAAGCAGCCCGATCCTATCGTTTACATCGACGACATCGTGGCCTATAACGCCCAGGAAGGGCTTGCATTGAGTGATGAAGAAGTGAAGTACCTCAACGACCTGAGCCACAAACTCGGCCGCAAGCTCACCGATAGCGAAGTTTTCGGCTTTTCGCAGGTCAATTCCGAACACTGTCGCCACAAAATCTTCAACGGCGTATTCATCATCGATGGAGAAGAAAAAGAAAGTTCGCTGTTCAAGTTGATAAAGAAAACCTCCGAGGAGAATCCCAACAACCTCGTGTCGGCCTATAAAGACAATGTGGCCTTCAACAAAGGCCCTGTCGTGGAGCAATTCGCCCCGGCCACCCAGGACAAGCCCGATTTCTTCGAGATAAAAGACATCGAAACCGTCATTTCCCTCAAAGCCGAGACCCATAACTTCCCCACTACCGTAGAGCCCTTCAACGGCGCAGCTACTGGTACCGGCGGAGAGATTCGCGACCGTCTCGGCGGAGGCAAAGCCAGCCTTCCCATTGCGGGAACGGCCGTCTATATGACCTCTTATCCCCGTACCGAAGAGGGCCGTGAATGGGAAAATGCCATGGCTCCCCGCAAATGGCTCTATCAAACGCCCGAACAGATTCTTATCAAAGCCTCGAACGGAGCTTCCGATTTCGGAAACAAATTCGGCCAGCCGCTCATTTGCGGTTCGCTGCTCACCTTCGAACACGCTGAGAACTATAAGAAATTCGCCTACGACAAAGTCATCATGTTGGCCGGTGGCGTAGGATTTGCCACCCTGCGCGACGCATTGAAAGGCGAAGCCGAACCCCAAGAAAAAGTGGTGGTCATGGGCGGTGACAACTACCGCATCGGAATGGGTGGCGGTGCCGTATCTTCGGTCGAGACCGGGCAGTATGCCAACGCCATCGAGCTCAATGCCGTGCAGCGTGCCAACCCCGAGATGCAAAAACGTGTCTCCAATGTCGTTCGGGCTTTGGCCGAGAGCGACGATAACCCCATCATCTCTATCCATGACCACGGAGCCGGCGGTCACCTCAATGCCCTCTCGGAGCTTGTCGAAACGACCGGCGGGAAAATCGACATGGCACAGTTGCCCATTGGCGACCCGACCCTTTCGGCCAAGGAAATCGTGGGCAACGAAAGTCAGGAACGCATGGGTATGCTCATTGCCGAGAAAGACATCGACCGTGTGCGTCGCATCGCCGACCGTGAACGTGCCCCGATGTATGTGGTGGGCGAGACCACGGGCGACCATCGTTTTGTCTTTGAACAGAAAGACGGTGTGCGTCCCATCGACCTCGAAATGGACGATATGTTCGGTAAGGCACCCCGTACCGTCATGCACGACACGACCGTGGAAGAGACTTACGAAGATGTGACCTATAACGTGGCCGACATCTATCAATATGTAGAGCAGGTGCTGCAACTCGAAGCCGTCGCCTGCAAAGACTGGCTCACCAATAAAGTCGACCGTTCGGTAACCGGCAAGGTGGCCCGTCAGCAATGCCAGGGCGAGATACAGTTGCCGTTGAGCGACTGCGGCGTCGTGGCGCTCGATTACCGCGGAAAAGCCGGTATCGCCACTTCGATAGGCCATGCCCCGCAAGCCGCCATGATCGACCCGGCTGCCGGTTCGGTATTATCGGTGGCCGAAGCTCTCACCAACATCGTGTGGGCTCCCTTGGCCGAGGGTCTCGACAGCGTATCGCTCAGTGCCAACTGGATGTGGCCCTGCAAGAACCCCGGCGAAGATGCACGCCTTTATAAGGCCGTGGAAGCATGTAGCCAGTTTGCCTGTGAGTTGGGCATCAACATACCTACCGGAAAAGACAGCCTCTCGATGACGCAGAAATATGGCGACGAGAAAGTCTATTCGCCCGGTACCGTCATCATCTCGGCCGGAGCCGAGGTGAGCGACGTGAAGAAAGTCGTTTCGCCCGTGTTGGTGCGCGATGCCCGCACGGCCGTTTACTATGTCGATTTCTCGTTCGACGCCCTTTCGTTGGGCGGTTCGGCCTTTGCCCAGTCTCTGGGTAAGATAGGCCGCCAGGCACCGACGGTGCGCGATACCGAATATTTTGCTTCGGCTTTCAACGCCATACAGGAACTCATTGCCAAGGACCTCGTGTTGGCCGGTCACGACATCTCGGCCGGCGGCATGATTACGGCTTTGCTCGAAATGAACTTCGGCAATACCGAAGGCGGCCTCGAAGTGAAACTCGACAAGATACCCGAGAAAGACCTTGTCAAGATTCTGTTCAGCGAAAATCCCGGTGTGCTCATTCAAGTCAAAGACCGCAAGGCCGTCGAGAAGATTCTCGAAGAAGCCGGCGTAGGATATGCCGTGATTGCCCACCCGTGCAGCGAACGCCATATCCTGGTGAGCAAGGACGGCGCCGAATATCTCTTCGGCATCGACCACCTGCGCGACGTGTGGTTCTCGACCTCGTATCTGCTCGACCGCAAGCAGAGCGGCGAAGAACAGGCCAAGGCTCGCTTCCTCAACTACAAGGAACAACCGCTGCGTTACCATTTCAATAAGGACTTCACCGGCAAGATGCAACAGTTTGGCATCTCGGCCGACCGTCGCACACCTTCGGGCGTGAAAGCGGCGATTATCCGTGAGAAAGGGGTGAATGGCGACCGTGAGATGGCCTACTCGCTCTATCTCGCCGGTTTCGATGTGAAAGATGTGCACATGACCGACCTTATCAGCGGCCGCGAAACCCTCGAAGACGTGAACATGATTGTCTACTGCGGCGGATTCTCCAACTCCGATGTTCTCGGTTCGGCCAAGGGTTGGGCCGGCGGTTTCCTTTGGAACGAGAAGGCCAAGAAAGCCCTCGACAACTTCTATGCCCGTCCCGACACGCTCAGCCTCGGTATCTGCAACGGCTGCCAGCTCATGGTCGAGTTGGGATTGCTTACACCCGACCACGAAGAGAAACCCCGCATGTTGCACAACGACTCGCACAAGTTCGAGTCGCAGTTTGTGGGTCTTACCATTCCGAAGAACAACTCTGTCATGTTCGGTTCCCTGTCGGGCAGCAAGTTGGGCATTTGGGTGGCTCACGGCGAAGGAAAGTTCAGCTTCCCCTATGACTTGGACAAATACAATGTGGTGGCCCAGTACAGCTACGATGCCTATCCGGCCAACCCCAACGGTTCGCCCAGTGCCGTGGCCGGTATTGCCTCGGCCGACGGTCGCCACCTGGCCATGATGCCCCACCTCGAACGGGCCATCTTCCCGTGGCAGTGGGGATATTATCCCGGCAACCGCAAAGACGATGAAATCACCCCGTGGGTCGAAGCCTTTGTGAACGCCCGCAAATGGGTCGAAAACATTAAACGATAACCTCAAACCTTAATCCTGACAAGTATGGGCGGTTTTTTTGGAACCATAAAAAAAACAAACTGCGTAGCCGATCTTTACTACGGTATCGACTATAATTCTCACTTGGGAACCAAACGCGGTGGAATGGTGACCTTTGACAAAGGCTATTTCACCCGTTCGATTCACAATATCGAAAGTTCTTATTTCAGAACCAAATTCGAAGCCGATTTGCCTACCTTTTCGGGCAATTCGGGTATCGGTATCATCAGCGACACCGATGCACAACCTATCATATTCAGTTGCCACCTCGGCAAATTTGCCATCGTCACCGTGGCAAAGGTCAACAATCTGCCCGACCTCGAAAAAGAGCTCCTCGACAAGGGGCACCACTTTTGCGAGCACAGCAACGGCATAACCAACCAGACCGAGTTGATAGGAACCCTCATTTCCGAAGGTAAAGATTATGTCGACGGTATCGAGAATGTGCAGAACAAACTCAAAGGTTCCTGCTCGATGCTTCTCCTTACCGAGAACGGCATCATTGCCGCACGCGACAAGTATGGCCGCACCCCTATACTTATAGGCAAGGGCGCAGAAGGATATGCCGTCTCGTCGGAGACGTGCAGTTTCCCCAACCTGGGTTATGAGACATGTTACAACGTGGGTCCCGGTGAGGTCGTGCAGGTTACGGCCGATGGCTTTACCCAACTTCGCAAGCCCAACAAGAAGATGCAGATATGCTCGTTCCTGTGGGTCTACTATGGCTATCCCGTGTGTGAATACGAAGGTAAAAATGTCGACCACATGCGTTTTGAGTGCGGCCGTGAAATGGGCGAGAAAGACTCGGTCGAAGCCGATTTCGTCTCGGCCATTCCCGACTCGGGTATCGGTATGGCATTAGGATATGCCGAGGGGAAAAACATTCCATACAAGCGGGGTATTGTGAAGTACACCCCGACCTGGCCCCGTAGTTTTACCCCGCCCACACAGGAGTTGCGCGAGTTGGTGGCCAAGATGAAACTCATTCCCAATCCCGACCTCATCAACGGTAAACGTGTGGTTTTTTGCGACGACTCCATCGTGCGAGGTACCCAATTGCGCGACAATGTGTGCGATCTTTTCCGTTGCGGAGCCAAGGAAGTGCACATGCGCATTAGCTGCCCGCCGTTGATATATCCGTGCCGTTTTGTCAATTTCACGGCTTCGAAGTCGGAGCTTGAACTGATAACCCGCCGCATCATTCAACAGTTCGAAGGAGACCATACCAAGAATCTCGAAGCCTATGCCAAGACCGGTTCGCCCGAGTATGAACGCATGGTCGAGGAAATTCGCCGGCAGTTGAAGATAACTTCGCTCAAATTCAACCCCCTCGAAACGATGGTCAAGGCCATCGGCCTGCCCAAGGATTGCATCTGCACACACTGTTTCGACGGTACGAGCTACGAGTAGACAATATCGTTATGAAGAGCGGGCGGCAAAATTTTGCCGCCCGCTCTCGTTATTATATCAGAAGTTTTGCTATATTTGCTATCAACATAACCGCATTTCAATAAGATTTTTGCCATGAAACGATTTCCGCTTATCTTCCGTTGTCTTTGCCTTTCCATGATGTTCTTTGCCTTTTCGTTTTCTGTCGGGACTACGAATACGGCCACGGCATCTCCGGCCGTATTGACTCAGATTTCGCCATATCTCAAACAAAAAATACAAGGTTACCTCGATAAGGCGTGGAAATGCTATCTCGAAAAGAATTACGACGAGGCATTGCTGTGGTGGCGCAAGGCGGCCAAGCACAATGTCGCCGCCGCCCAATACAACATCGGCCTCTGCTACGAGCGGGGTACCGGTGTGAAGGCCGATATGAAAACGGCCGTCGAATGGTATAAAAAAGCGGCCGACCAGAATATGCCCGGCGCCCAATACAATTTGGGCTATTGTTATGCCGAGGGCAAGGGGGTGAAGCAAGATTATGAGAAAGCTTTTGAGTGGTGGCGTGCAGCTGCCGGTCTGGGTCTGCCCGAAGCCCAATATAGCGTCGGGTGGTGCTATTTCGAAGGTCGGGGCGTGAAGCAGGACTATGAAGAGGCTCTCAAATGGTACCGTTTGGCTGCCGAGAAAGGAAATGGCGACGCCATAGCCGCCCTTTCTGAGTTGGGTGAAGAAATATGATGCTTATTTGATTGAGAAATAAATAGTAAGGCCATGTTGCACAAGTTGTCGAAATACCTGGTAGGGATAGGTACATTTCTTTTTGTTGCGATGTTCCCTGTCGGGGAATTGTACGCCCAGTACAATCTGGAAACCATCACAAACAAAGAGCTCTTTGCCTATCCCCCCAAGTCGACATTGCGGGCAACACGCTGGTTGCGCAAGGCCGATAAGTTCAAGGCCGAGGGAAACGTCGAGAAAGCCGTGCTGTATTATACCAAGGCGGCCGAGAAGGGCGACGCCCGGGCACAGTTCATTATGAGCCTATGTTACAACGATGGCTATGGCGTCGATCCCGACGAGGAACGTTCGATGTATTGGCTCAACCTCTCATTGGAACAAGAATATGCCTTGGCTCAGAATTTTAGGGGTGTGGTATATACCTATCATAAAGAAAACTCCGATTACAAGAAAGCGTTGGCCTATTACAAAAAAGCCGCTCTCCAAGGATACAGTGAAGCCCAGTACAATGTGGGCTGGTGTTATTTCAACGGCTACGGCGTGGAGGCCGACCAGGAAGAGGCCATGCGTTGGATAAGAATGGCGGCCGAGCAGGAATATGCTTTGGCCCTGGACGCCATGTGGCAGGGTTATTATTTCGGTACGAAAGGCTTGCCTCGTGATTATAAGCAGGCTGCCGATTGGATGGAAAAAGCGATAGCCAAGGGAGAGCAGATGCCGCAGTTCTATCTGGCAACGTTGTATCTCGAAGGCAAGGGAGTAGAAGCCGATACGGTAAAGGCGTTGTCGCTCTTTACGCAATCGGCCGAGGAGGGATATATGTGGTCGCAAAACATGTTGGGTAGCCTTTATGAGGTGGGCATCGGTGTGCCCGCCGACAGTGCCGCTGCTTATGCCTGGTATAAAAAGGCGGCCGAACAGGGTCTTTCCGATGCGCAAAATAATGTGGGCCGTTGTTACCGCATAGGCATCGGGGTGGAAGAGACCCCGGCTTTGGCCGTGGAGTGGTATCAGCGAGCTTCTAAGAATGGCAATGTATATGCCATGAGCAACTTGGGGTGGTGCTATGAACAGGGTTATGGCATCGACAAAAATCACGCATACGCCTTTCGGTATTACAAGGAGGCTGCCGACCACCATTATGCCGAAGCTTATCTTGGCATGGGCCGACTTTATTGGAAAGGGATTGGCGTGAAGCGGGATTATACCGAAGCCGGCATTTGCCTCCATCGGGCCGCGGGTGCGGGCGTGACGGCCGCTTATGAGGAACTGGGGCGTTTTTATGAGAGCGACAGTACCGGATTCCGTAACGACAAGGAATCTTTCGACTGGTATATGTTGGCGGCGGACAAGGGTTCGTCTTATGCCACTTGGCGGTTGGGCCGTTTCTATCAGTTGGGTCGTGGCGTGGAGCAGGACTATGGCAAGGCCATCGAATATTTGAGCCGGGCGAGTCATACAAGAAAAACGGCGCTGGTGAATTTGGGCGACTGTTATAAAGAGACCGAAGCCTACGACCGGGCTTTCGACTGTTATGAGAGGGCTTATGAACAAGGTCAGGAAAATGCGGCTTGTTGCATAGCAATAATGTATGAGAAGGGCTTGGGGGTGGCTGTCGATAATGACGAGGCCATGAAGTGGTACACGCTCGGGGCCGAGGCGGGAGACCGCTACGCCCAATATCTTTTGGGGCGGCGTTACCTCATGGGCGACATTGTGCCGGCCGACACCTTACGGGCGATAGAGTGGCTTTCCCGCTCGGGCAATAATGGCTATGCGCCGGCTTGGTGTCAATTAGGGGTGAGCTATATGACCGGAAAATATCTGCCGCGTAACTACCAAAAAGCTTTTGCCTGTTATTATCGGGCTGCCCAGATGGGAGACGATTATTCCGCCTTTGCATTGGGCGAGTGTTACCGGAAGGGGCGTGGTTGTGAACAGAACGATACCTTGGCCTATCAGTGGTTCTGCCGGGCAGCGGAACATGACGATGAGTTGGCTCAAAAGAAACTGGGCGACTGCTATTTTTACGGCTGGGGAGTGGAAAAGAATCTCGACGAAGCCATAAAGTATTATAGAATGGCTTCGGACAAGGGGGTCACCTCGGCTCGGAAAATGTTGAAGAAAATAGAAAAGAAGAAACGCTGACCGATATAAAAACGGCTTTCCCGCCTCGAAAAGAACGGGCGGGAGGGAGGTCGGTTCAGAAAATAGCCGGTAGGCTCATCCGTCGTGTTTGCTTGTCGTTTCAGACGGTGAATGGGCTGGTTTGTGGCTTTTTGCTAAATCAATACGCTTGTTTTTGTGGTTTTGATAGCTGTAATCGGCTTGTCTTACGGTATTCTTTTATACATAATTGGCAAAATGATAAAAATAATTCCGATTTTTCTTGCGTGTCTCGTAGAATTTTGTATTTTTGTTGTATGAAAATAACCTTTAAAATCTATGGCTATGAACATTCAGGCGATTATGAATAACCTTTCGGCCAAGCATCCGGGCGAATCGGAGTATTTGCAGGCCGTACACGAAGTATTGCTTTCGATAGAAGACATTTACAATCAGCACCCCGAGTTCGAAAAGGCCAAGCTCATCGAGCGTATGGTCGAGCCCGACCGTATTTTCACCTTCAAGGTGCCTTGGGTCGACGACAAGGGCGAGGTGCAGGTAAACCTCGGTTACCGGGTGCAGTTCAACAACGCCATTGGCCCGTACAAGGGTGGAATACGTTTCCATGCTTCGGTCAACCTCTCCATCTTGAAATTCCTCGGTTTTGAACAGACGTTCAAAAATGCCCTTACCACATTGCCCATGGGCGGTGGAAAAGGCGGTTCCGATTTCAGCCCGCGCGGAAAATCCGATGCCGAAATCATGCGCTTCTGCCAGGCGTTCATGTTGGAATTGTGGCGTCACCTCGGGCCCGACACCGATGTGCCGGCCGGTGACATCGGCGTAGGCGGCCGCGAAGTAGGCTATATGTTTGGCATGTATAAGAAATTGGCTCGTGAGCACACCGGAACGTTCACCGGCAAAGGTCTCGAATTTGGCGGTTCGCTCATTCGTCCCGAGGCAACGGGATTCGGCGGCCTCTATTTCGTGAAACAGATGTTGGAGACCAAAGGTCTCAGTTTGCAGGGAAAGACCATTGCGGTCAGCGGATTCGGAAATGTGGCTTGGGGTGCCGTCACCAAGGCTACCCAACTCGGAGCCAAAGTGGTTACCTTGTCGGGCCCCGACGGATATGTCTATGACCCCGACGGAGTGAGCGGTGAGAAAATCGATTATATGCTCGAACTGCGTGCTTCGGGCAACGATATTGTCGCTCCCTATGCCGAGAAGTTTGGGGTGCAGTTCTTCCCTGACCGTCGTCCGTGGGAACAGAAGGTCGACATCGCCCTGCCTTGTGCCACGCAGAACGAGCTCGATGCCGACGATGCCCGTCGCCTCATCGACAATGGCGTGATCTGTGTCGGTGAAATTTCGAACATGGGTTGCCGTCCCGAAGCCATCGACCTCTTCATTCAGAACCATATCATGTATGGACCCGGTAAGGCGGTCAATGCCGGCGGTGTAGCTACCTCGGGTCTCGAAATGACGCAGAACGCCATGCACATCAGTTGGAGTGCCGAAGAGGTCGACAACCGTCTGCACGACATCATGCGCGACATACATGCCCAATGTGTGAAATACGGTACCGAACCCGATGGATATATCAACTATATGAAGGGCGCAAATATCGCCGGATTTATGAAAGTGGCCAAAGCCATGTTGGCACAAGGTATTTTGTAGGTTACACAGCAGACCGTTTTTTCGGGCAGCCCCGCAGGAAGATTTTACCCCCTCCTGCGGGGTTTGTTCTATTTGAAGAGCTCGAATAAAAATTCCTTTCCGAAAAGATTTTTATTCTCCTCGGGAAGAGTCGAGATGGTAATTGGTCGTAATCCAATTCACCAATTCTGTCAACAAGGGTATAAAACTTTTCCCTTTTTGTGACAGTTCATACTCAACTCTTGGGGGAATTTCAGGAAAGACCTGTCGATTTATCAAATCGTCTTTTTCAAGAATCCGTAATGTAACGGTGAGCATTCGTTGCGAAATGTCGTCCAAGCTTCGTTGTATGTCCGAGAATCGCATTTTCCCATTGGCATTCAGAGAGATGAGTATCAGTACCGACCATTTGCTTCCGATGTGAGACAAGATGTCGCGCACAGGACATATTCCATCGTGATAAAAAGTTTTCATATTTTTAACATTTTGCATTGTCCTAATTTCCAATAAAGGTTACTTGTTTGTAACTACCTGATTATAATGTTATTTCTTGGGTGTTTATATTCTTCTTCCGACATTTGCTATACAAAGATAAGAAACATATTAAAAGTAACTATCGTCTTACACAAAGAAAAACGTTATGGCAAAGAAAGTCGCAGTTTTAGCCGTGAATCCGGTGAATGGATTGGGGTTATTTACCTATTTGGAAACTTTTTATGAAAACAAGATTGAGTTCAAGCTGTATGCCGTGTCCGATACGACGGCGATTCATGCCAATTCGGGCGTTGCATTGAAGGCCGATGATGTCGTCTTTTCTCTCAAAGGGCACGCCGATGATTTTGATGCGTTGGTGTTTTCCTGTGGAGATGCCATTCCGGCATTTCAGGCGCATGCCTCCGAGTCATATAATTTGGCGATGGTTGATGTCATTCGAGAATTTGCCGCCAAGGAAAAATTGATAATAGGGCATTGTGCTGCTGCTTTGATATTTGAAAAGGCTGGAATTACTGCCGGGAAAAAAGTGTCTGTGCACCCCATGGCCAAAGTCGCCATACGGCGAGGATATGCCACCGATGCCCCTTATGAGATTGATGGCCTGTTGTTTACGGCGCAAAATGAGCATTCTATTCAGGTTATGATGCCGGCTTTGCTCGAAGTTTTGCGATGATTCATCAATAAGGATTGGGAAAAAGAGAAACGAGTGTAACTTGTTTCTCTTTTTGCTTTTGGGGGGAGTGGAGTTGTGGCGGGTGGCCGTGAGTGATGTGACAGAATAAGGGCGAGAGTTCCATTTTTTGTGTGATGTATTGCAATTCTGTGGCAAAAATCATATATTTGTAAAATGAATCATTCGGTTTTGAAAATCCGAACATAATAAAACCAAATAACCTATGAGTCTAAAAATTGTGGTACTTGCCAAGCAGGTGCCAGATACCCGAAACGTGGGGAAAGATGCCATGAAAGCCGACGGAACGGTAAACCGAGCCGCTCTTCCCGCCATCTTCAATCCCGAAGACCTGAATGCGCTCGAACAAGCCCTTCAGCTCAAAGAGAAATATCCCGGAACCGTAGTGAAACTCCTTACCATGGGGCCTCCCCGTGCTGCCGACATCATTCGCGAAGGTCTCTATCGCGGTGCCGACGGCGGCGTGCTGCTCACCGACCGAGCCTTTGCCGGTGCCGATACCTTGGCCACATCATACGCGTTGGCGTGTGCCGTGCGCAAGATGGGCGATTTCGACCTGGTTATCGGCGGACGTCAGGCCATCGACGGCGATACCGCACAAGTGGGCCCGCAGGTGGCCGAGAAACTGGGCATACCCCAGATTACCTATGCCGAGGAGATATTGAGTGCCGAAGGCGGCAAAGTGGTGGTGAAACGCCGTCTCGAACGGGGCGTTGAGACCGTCGAGTCGCCTTTCCCGGCCGTGATTACGGTAAACGGTTCGGCCGACGAATGCCGCCCGCGTAATGCCAAGGCATTGCAAAAGTATAAATATGCCAAGACTCCCAGCGAACGCCAGGCCGATGACAGTTCCTATTTCTGCGCCTTGTGCGAAGAGCGTCCCTACCTCAACCTCACCGAGTGGGGCGTGGCCGATGTCGACGCCGACCTTTCGCAGGTGGGATTGGCCGGTTCGCCCACCAAGGTGAAACAAATCGAGAACATCGTCTTCCAAGCCAAGGAGAGCAAAACGCTGACCGCTTCTGATGCCGATGTCGAGGAATTGATAAAGGAACTCATTGTGAATCATACCATCGGATAGTAACCTGTCGTGGCCGGCTTCCCTTTTCCCCGGAGCCGCCTCGCAAAACACACAAACGACATGAACAACTTATTTGTATATTGCGAAATAGAAGACGGAGTTATTGCCGACGTCAGCCTCGAACTGCTCACCAAGGGACGTTCCCTGGCCAATCAACTCCATTGTAAACTCGAAGCGCTCGTCATCGGCCATCAACTCGACGACGTTGCCGCACAAGTATTCCCGTATGGCGTCGATACCCTCTATCTGGCCGACGACGCCCGTCTCTATCCCTACACCTCGCAGCCCCATGCTTCGGTGTTGATCAACCTCTTCCGCGAGCAGAAACCCCAAGTGTGCCTCATGGGTGCCACCTGCATAGGCCGTGACCTCGGCCCCCGCGTATCGTCGGCGCTCCACAGCGGTCTCACGGCCGACTGCACCTCGCTCGAAATCGGTACGTTCGAAGACAAGAAAGAGGCGAAGACCTACGAGAACCTGCTCTATCAGATACGTCCCGCTTTCGGTGGAAACATCGTGGCGACGATTGTCAATCCCGAGTGCCGTCCCCAAATGGCCACCGTGCGCGAGGGGGTGATGAAAAAAGAGATTCTTGACCCCGCCCACAAAGGCGAAATCGTGAAACTCGATGTGTCGAAATATGTCTCCGATACCGACTTCGTCGTTTCGGTCATCGACCGTCAGATGGAGAAATCGAAAATCAACATCAAGTCGGCCTCCATCATCGTGGCCGGCGGATATGGCGTGGGCTCGAAGGAGAACTTCAAGTTGCTCTTCGACCTGGCCGACGCCATCGGCGCCCAGGTAGGTGCCTCGCGTGCCGCCGTCGATGCCGGATTTACCGACCATGACCGCCAAATCGGGCAGACCGGTGTGACCGTCCACCCCAAGCTCTATATCGCTTGCGGCATTTCGGGACAGATACAGCACATTGCCGGTATGCAGGACAGCTCGATTATCATATCGGTCAACAGCGACCCCAACGCACCCATCAATACCATTGCCGACTACGTCATTACCGGCACGGTCGAGGAGGTATTGCCCAAAATGATAAAGTATTATAAGAAAAACAGCAAATAACCGAGGATTATGGCCAATTTTTATACCGATAACAGTGATTTGAAACATCACTTGACCCACCCGCTCATGCAGCGGATTGTGGCTCTGAAAGAACGCGAATATGCCGATGCCCGGAAATACGACTACGCTCCCGTCGATTATGAAGACGCCATGGACAGTTACGAGAAAGTTCTCGAAATTGCCGGCGAAATCTGTGGCGACATTGTCGCTCCCAATGCCGAGAGCGTCGACCACGAAGGTCCCCACGTCGTCGATGGGCATGTCGTGTATGCCGCAGGTACGGCTCGTAACCTCGATGCCTTGGTAAAAGCCGGTCTCATGGGAATCTCCCTGCCCCGTCGTTACGGAGGACTCAATTTCTCGCTCGTTCCCTATATCATGGCCGCCGACATGGTGAGCCGTGCCGATGCCGGATTTGTAAACATTTGGGGCTTGCAGGATTGCGCCGAAACCATTTATGAATTTGCCAGCGAGGACCAAAAACAACGCTACTTGCCCCGCGTATGCGCCGGCGAGACCATGGCGATGGACCTCACCGAGCCCGATGCCGGTTCCGACCTGCAATCGGTCATGCTCAAAGCCACATACAGCGAGGCCGACGGTTGCTGGTATCTCAATGGGGTGAAACGCTTCATCACCAATGGCGACGGACACATCTCCCTGGTACTTGCCCGCTCCGAGGAAGGCACCAAAGACGGCCGTGGCCTGTCGATGTTTATCTACGACAAGAACGACGGTGGTGTTACCGTGCGTCGCATCGAAAACAAGATGGGTATCAAGGGTTCGCCTACCTGCGAACTGGTGTTCCGCAATGCCAAGGCCGAGCTCTGCGGCGACCGCAAGATGGGTCTTATCAAGTATGTGATGGCGTTGATGAACGGCGCCCGTCTCGGCATCGCCGCCCAGTCGGTGGGAGTCTCCGAGGCTGCCTATCGCGAAGCCCTCACCTATGCCCGTGAACGTCGCCAGTTTGGCAAGGCCATCATCGAGTTCCCCGCCGTGTCGGAGATGCTTTCGCTCATGAAGGCCAAACTCGACGCATCGCGTTCGCTGCTTTACGAGACCACCCGTTTTGTCGACATGTATAAGACGCTCGAAGACATCTCGAAAGAGCGCAAACTCGAAAAGGAAGAGCGCGACGAGATGAAACGTTACCAAAAGCAGGCCGACGCCTTCACGCCCATGTCGAAGGGTATGGGCAGCGAGTTCTGTAATCAGAACGCCTACGATTGCGTGCAGATACACGGCGGCTCGGGTTTCATGAAAGACTATGCCTGCGAGCGCATCTACCGCGATGCCCGCATCACGTCGATATACGAGGGAACCACCCAGTTGCAAGTGGTGGCGGCCATACGCCACGTCACCACCGGTACCTACCTCCACATGATGCACTATTACGAGGAGCAGGAGGTGTCGGGCGACTTGCAACCGCTGCGTGCCCGTCTCAAAGAGCTTACCGCCCTCTATGAGGCCGCTGTCGAGAAGGTAACGGCTACGAAGGACAACGACTACATCGACTTCCATGCCCGCCGCATGGTCGAGATGGCCGGTCACATCATCATGGCCCATCTGCTCATACTCGATACCGAACGCAACGAGTCGTTCCGTACCTCGGCCGAGGTCTATACCCGCTATGCCGAAGCCGAAGTACGCAAGAATGCCGCCTTTATCCAGTCGTTCGACATCAATGACATGACCTATTACCGCCGCGATTGAACGCGAGTCGTGAGATTGCTAATGCCGAAAAACAAACGCCCGACAGAAAAGTCGGGCGTTTGTTTTATATTGTGATTAGAATTCTACTCCTATGCGTAAGGAGGGACCGTGGTGGTGGAGCCTTCTTGTGTAGGAATCGTAGAAGTAAAAACTTCCGTTTCGGTAGTGGTAATATTTTTCTTCATGGACGCACTGTTGATAATTATACCCGATACTCATGTTCATCGCCAACTTTGGGGCGATTTTCAGTCGGGCGCCAAATGCGGTCAGATTGACGTAATATCCGGGATTTAATTTGTCAGAACTTTTTTTGCCCAGAGCATAACCGGCTTTTAGCCCGAAGAATGGGGTGAATTTCCGGTCTGAAATATTGACTCGAAAATCAACAAACAGAGGCAAAAACCATCTTTTGCCCATTTCGTGATATTCGCAACCCAGCCCTGCTCCTACGAAAAGATGGGAATTGATTTGGCATCCGTGGGTGGTGCTTATTGAGCCTGTCCCTCTGGGGTTGTAGAATCCCACGTTGAAAGAGGTTCCCAATTCTACAAAACCTCGGTATCTGCTGTTTTTTTCGGCGTGATTATCAGCTTGGGCGGTTATTGGTGCTGCCAGTAAAAGTATCAGTAGGGAAAGAATATATTTTCTCATATGCATAGGGCTTTGGTTATGTTTTTAGAATCAATGGTTTGCGGACCCTTAGTTGGACCATTCGCTGTTCAAGAAGTCTATGCGGTTTTGCAGGACTTCAAAGAGCTGTCTTTTTTTGCTTTCTGTGTCGCCTTTGTTGTATTGCGGCCAGCGTTTTGCATCGCATTTGTCAGCTTCGGCACAACGTTGAGCCATTTCGGCGATAAATGTGTATATCGGTTCGTATTTGGCGGGATAAAACTCGTTCCATACTTTGCGTACATGTTCTTGGAAACGCGGGTATTTGGCGATTTCTTTAATCCAGCAACGGGGTCTTTTCCCTTTTTCGTAGAAGAAGTTGCGGGCACCACCCTCGAATGAATTTCCGAAATCCCACAGGGGACCGAATATCCATTTGGTGTCATTCCCTCTGTTTTTATAGAAATAGGAACTACCTGCGAAGGCGTCGCCGTTGCAGAAAATTTCTTGTATGATATAATAACGGGCGAGGGCGTCGATGTCGATATATTTTTCCCAGGTGGTGGAGTTTTTATCGTCAGCATACACGGCATCGTCTATGGCTTTCATCTGTTGACGCAGGTAAGACTCTTGTTCTTTGGAGAGAATTTCGGGGCTTTTGTGTGTGATGTGCATGATGTAACCGCTGCCATTGACAAATTTTATTTGGTCGGGGTCGTTGTAGTTGTCGATTTCGAGCAGCCAGCCTCCGGTGATTTCGTCGGCGTTTGTGCAGTTGTCGTCTTGCTCGGTGATGTTTACCCGTTTGTCATCCACACGGATATTTTCTACGAGGAAATAGAGCCCTTTGTATTCGTTATTTACAACTACTTCTACGGGCTCGGCTTCGGGCGTCCAGGCCAGACCTATTTCCTTGCCTAATTCGAAGGCTGCCGTTTCGGTCAAGTACTGGCTGTATGCTCCCACATGGGCTAACAGGACGAAATGTTTGCTTTTGTTCATTCCCAGTGGAGTGGCTTTGCTGCCCAATTTCAAGCGATATGGTTTTTTATCTTTGTTCCAGGAGGAATTTCCGCGTCCGCGAATCTCCAAAGGCAGTTGTTCTGCTTCGCTGCCTATCGGTTCGTAGCCGTTGAGATCGAATGTCTCGAGATAGTAGGTGGCGTTGATATATTCTTCTTTCGAGACGATGGGCTTGTTTTCTTCGGTGTTGATAAACAATACGGGAAGGGTGCGTGAGTAGGTACAATTTGCGATGTCGATTTTTACTTCTTCTTCGGAACAACCGGAGACGATTGTCAATAGGAGAATGAGGTATGCCAATCTTTTCATATGGGTTATATGTTTGTGAAGTTGTTTTTGGTATTGTTTGTCGTGTATGCATTGGAACAGCCATTTGTTTGCTGATGCAACGATTGTCGATGTCCCGCAATAAAGATAAACGAAAAATATAAAGTGTGCGGCCGGAAGTGGACTTTTGGAACAAAGAAACAGACCAACCGATTTTAATATCTGACGGCCTGTTGCAAAAATGAAAGATTACATTGGAGTTTTGCTTCCGTTATGTCGGAACGCGAGAACGAGGTTTCCATGTCGTTCATCATCAACAACATGGCATGTTGTCGTCCCGGCTAAAAATGAAACCTCAATATTTGCGTCCGGGAACTTTTATCTTTCCGGACGTTTTTTGTTGAATAGGTTATTTATTGGGACAATGATTCGTCCGCCGGGGAAATTTCCCCAGAAGCCAGAACGCACAGACAGGCGATTTGTGAATGGCCTTGATTATAAAAACGCAGACAATCAATATGATAATGGATATTGATGGAGCAACTATAAAATTAAAGAGGTAGAAATTCAGATGGTCAAAGTTTAAATATCTTGCTAATAAAACTTCTATTATATAGCTTTGAAGGATATAAATTCCCAAGGTATATTGTCCCCAAGAGCTGCATATTTCGAAAAACTTCGGGATGGAGTCTTTATCGAAGAGTTTTCGGAATAAAAAGATGAAAGAGAGGCTTCCGGCTATACCGATGATGATGCGATATGTTCTTTTGTAACCATATTCGAGAAGGGGATATGGATCTCTGTTGATGATGGCCTCTTTTAAATCGGGGGAAAACCAGAAGCTTTTGTCCCAAAAGCAGAGTAAGACGATAAAAGACAGAACGATGATGGGGTAAACCGATTTAAGTTTCCGCATCATTTCGGGAGAATTGTTTAATTCCAGTCCCAGTAAAAATGCCGGATACATCAGATGGACTTGATAAAAAGGAATGACTTGGCTGAAAAATAGAGTCAGGACAATCCTCGTTCCCCTTTTCAGATTGCAGCGGTATCCCAAGAATGCAATTAAGTAGCAGATAAAACAACTTTTCAAAAACCAGAATCCACCTCGAAAGGAATGGAGTAGGGAATCGATGAATGATGAGTCGAGCGCAGGTCGAATAAGAAAACTAATGAGAATACCCCATGTAAGGCAGGGAAGGAGCAGTTGGACGCTCTTTTTTTTCAGAAAGTCATTGAGCCTAATATGCATGGACGATGCCGCAAAATAGCCCGATATCATCATGAAAAGGGGCATGTGGAAGGCGTATATCGTGCGGTATAGGGGTTCGTCGACGGGTTCGCTTGATAAGAAATATTGAATGCAGTGCCCCCAAAGGACAAGAAATATGGCAAACAATTTCAATATGTCAAACGATCGGAGGCGGTTTCCTGTTGAAAGTTGCATTCTTTTTCTATAAAATTTTTGCAAAGATAATATACCTCTTTTATTCGTAAATAAATCATACTACATGTTGTTAAATATTAACATTTTTGTTGGGGGGTATCAAAGCAAAGGGGCTGCTTTTAGCAGCCCCTTTGCTTTGATTGAAATTACTTTCTTATTTTTTGAGGGCGGCGATGCTCTCTTCAAGCGATTTGATTTTGCTCTCGGCATCGGCCTGTTTCTTGCGCTCCATCTCCACCACTTTGGCGGGGGCGTTGTTGACGAAGCGTTCATTGCCCAGCTTGGCGAGGACCGAACGCAAGAAGCCTTGTTGGTAGTTCAACTCCTCTTCGAGTTTCTTTATCTCGGCTTCTACGTCGATGCTGTTTCCCAGCGGTACGGCATACTCGGTCGTTCCCACCATGAACGAAGCGGCCGTGGCGTCTTTGGCTGCTACCGTTTCTATGGCAGAGAGGTTGCCCAGCTTGGTGATGACGGCATCGCAACTGCCTTCATGGGTACCGATGGCTTGCAACGTCAGCGGCTCCTTGTTGGGAATGTTTTTCTGCAATCGTATCGTACGCACGCCGGCGATGATTTCCTTGGCTTTCTCGACGGCGGCGAGCAAGGCGCTGTCGGCGGTGCCGGGTGCGGGAATCTGCTCTATCATGATGCTTTCGCCCTCTTTGCGGTCGTAGAGGTGTTGCCACAGCTCTTCGGTGATGAAGGGCATGAAGGGGTGGAGCAGTTTGAGCAGCGTGTCGAAGAATCCGAGTGTCGCGTCGTAGCTCTTGCGGTCGATGGGTTGTTGGTAGCCAGGTTTTATCATTTCGAGGTACCACGAGGAGAATTCGTCCCAGAAGAGTTTATACACGGCCATCAAGGCTTCGGAGAGGCGGTATTTGGAGAAGAGGTCGGCCATCTCGGCGTTGACCTGGTCGAGCATGGCGGCAAACCACTTGGTGGCGATGCGGGCCGACTCGGGTTGGGGCAGGTTGTCGTCGACTGTCCAGCCTTTGACGAGACGGAAGGCGTTCCATATCTTGTTGTTGAAGTTACGGCCTTGTTCGCACAAGGCATCGTCGAAGAGTATGTCGTTTCCGGCCGGAGCCGAGAGCATCATGCCCATGCGCACGCCGTCGGCGCCATATCGGTCGATGAGTTCGATGGGGTCGGGCGAGTTGCCGAGCGACTTCGACATCTTGCGGCCTATCTTGTCGCGCACGATACCGGTGAAGTAGACATTCTTGAAGGGCATCTGTCCTTCGTATTCATAGCCGGCCATAATCATGCGGGCCACCCAGAAGAAGATGATGTCGGGGCCGGTAACCAGGTCGGAGGTGGGGTAGTAGTAGCGTATCTCCTCGTTGCCGGGGTTGTTGATGCCGTCGAAGAGGGAGATGGGCCACAGCCACGAGGAGAACCAGGTGTCGAGGCAGTCTTCGTCCTGACGCAGGTCGTCGAGCGTGAGGGCGGCATTGCCACTCTTCTCGCGGGCCAGTTTCAGGGCTTCTTCGGCGCTCTCGGCAACGACGTAGCCGCCTTCGGGCAGGAAGTAGGCCGGTATGCGGTGTCCCCACCACAGTTGGCGGGAGATGCACCAGTCTTTGATGTTCTCCATCCAGTGGCGGTAGGTGTTTTTGTATTTGGCGGGGTAGAACTTGATGTCGTCGTCCATGACCGGTTTGAGGGCGATTTGGGCGAGGTGTTCCATTTTGAGGAACCATTGCATCGAGAGTTTGGGCTCGATGACGACGTTGGTGCGTTCGGAGTATCCTACCTTGTTGTTGTAGTCTTCGACCTTTTCGAGCAGACCGGCCTTTTCGAGGTCTTCGGCAATCTGCCGGCGCACGTCGAAGCGGTCTTGGCCCACATACATGCCACCGGCCTCGCTGATGGTGCCGTTGTCGTTGAAGATGTCGATGACGGGCAGGTTGTATTTCTCGCCCAGCATATAGTCGTTGACGTCGTGGGCGGGGGTCACTTTCAGACAGCCGGTTCCGAATTCGATGTCGACATAGTCGTCCATGATGATGGGCACGGCGCGACCTACGAGCGGCACGATGACCCGTTTGCCTTTGAGGTAGCCGTAACGCGGGTCATTGGGGTTGACGCATACGGCGGTATCGCCCAATATGGTTTCGGGTCGGGTGGTGGCTACGACGATATATTTGTCGGCTTCACCCTCGATCATGTAGCGCAGGTAGTAGAGCTTGCTGTGTTCTTCCTTGTAGATAACCTCTTCGTCGGAGAGGGCGGTGAGCGCTTTCGGGTCCCAGTTTACCATGCGCACGCCGCGGTAGATGAGTCCTTTGTTGTAGAGGTCGACAAATACCTTGATGACGCTGCGGCTGCGGGTCTCGTCCATGGTGAAGGCGGTGCGGTCCCAGTCGCATGAGGCGCCTAGACGGCGCAGTTGTTTCAGAATGATGCCGCCGTGTGTCTCGGTCCAGTCCCACGCATGTTTGAGAAATTCGTCGCGGGTGAGGTCGGTTTTTTTGATGCCTTGCGAAGCCAACTTGTTCACGACTTTGGCTTCGGTGGCAATCGATGCGTGGTCGGTACCCGGTACCCAGCAGGCATTCTTGCCGGTCATGCGGGCGCGACGCACGAGAATGTCCTGAATGGTGTTGTTGAGCATGTGTCCCATGTGCAGCACGCCCGTGACGTTGGGGGGCGGGATAACTATCGTATAAGGTTCGCGACCATCGGGTTTCGACTTGAAATAGCCGTTTTTCAGCCAGTATTCATACCACTTGCCTTCGACATCGGCCGGGTTGTACTTCGTTGCAATATCCATCGTCTTGCGGTTCTAAGAAATTTGTTTGCAAAGATAATGCAAGGAGCCGGCAATGCCAAACATATCGCGGGTGCCTTTGCCGGTAATTCCTGATTATTTGGCTGCAAAAGTAGTTAAAAAACGGCAAATCCGAAACCGAAACGGCCGTACGTTTTGATAAATCTGTATTATGTAATATCTTTGATAAATTATAAAATAATGTATTCTATTTATATTTTGAAAGATAAACATAGATGCAATGGCTGGAATTATATGTATAGAGGCAGATTTTGAGATTACGCGCCCTAAGAGAAAACTTCATACAAATAGTGAGCATCTTATAAAGTTTCTGAGTGAAGAATTTTGTATACCTCATATTTATCGTCGTGTAGCAACTTATCAAGAGTTTGATTATTACACAGAACAGTTTGCAAAGAGACTTTATGATAAGTATGATTTTATATATCTCTGTTTTCATGGAGATACTCATTCAATTTTTTTTGAAGGAGATGAGAAAGATATGTCGTTACGAGATCTTGCTGTAAGTTGCAAAGATAGATTTATCAATAAATATGTTCATTTTGGTAGTTGCCGCACGATGCTTGGATCAAGAGGTGAAGTGGATTTTTTTAAAGAACAAACTGGGGCGAAAGTAGTATCTGGTTATACAAAATCTGTAAATAGCAGTTTATGTGCAATTCATGATATGGCTTTAATAAGAGAGTTCGTTACAAGAAAACAGATTACCCCAATGTTTAAATGTTTAAAAGAGCTATACGGTGGATTGGAGGATAAACTTGGATTTAAAAAGTTTTAATTCATGAATAAACTTCATATTTATATGAGGTTTTTTTATCAGTCTATCTTGTTAGAGAATATAAAAATTCGCAATATCCTATATAGGCTTTATTTCATTGAAATAGAGATTGTGCAGAATTGTTGCAAAAGCGTGTAAATTTTGGCCAATGCTTGGAACGAGAGTTCTTATAGGGTACATTTGTGTGTCAAACAAGAAAACTAACGAGTATGAACATGAAACACATTTGCTTGTCGGTGCTGCTTTGCGGCATGACCTGGGGTCAGGCGCTCGCCGACAATGCCATGAAGTTGTGGTATGAGCGACCCGCCGCGTTGTGGGTCGAGGCGTTGCCGTTGGGCAACGGACGTCTGGGCTCGATGGTATTCGGCGACCCGGTACACGAGCAGTTCCAACTGAACGAGGAGACGATTTGGGGAGGTTCTCCCTACAACAATACCAATCCCAAGGCCAAGGAGGCTCTCGATGAGATACGCCGCCTCATTTTTGCCGGTGAGAACATGAAGGCGCAGGAGTTGTGCGGTCCGGCCATCTGCTCGCCTGCGGGAGCCAACGGCATGCCTTACCAGACCGTGGGTTCGCTGCATCTCGACTTTGAGGGTGTCGACGGTTATACCGATTATTACCGTGAACTCGACATCGCCCGTGCCGTGGCCACGACCCGTTTCAAGGCCGGCGGGGTAACCTATTGCCGGGAAGCGTTTACTTCGTTTGCCGACCAACTGTTCATCGTCCGTCTCACGGCTTCGGAAAAAGGGAAAATCTCGTTCTCGGCACGTTATTCCACACCTTATAAGGAGAGTACCCGCACGGTCGAGGGACGCAATATTTTGCGACTCGACGCCCGGGCCAACGACCATGAAGGCATCGAGGGCAAAGTGCGTTTTACGACGCTCACCCGCATCGACCGTAAGGGTGGCCGTTGTGAGATGGTGGGCGACACGTTGTTGCATGTCTCGGGTGCCGATGAGGTAACACTTTATGTCTCGGTGGGAACCAACTTTGTCAATTACAAAGATGTCTCGGGCAATGCCGAGAAGATGGCTTATTCATATCTCAAAAATGCCGGTCGAAAATACGACAAGGCGATAGCGAACCACACGGCTGCGTACCGAAAATATTTCGACCGCGTTTCGCTCGACCTGGGAGAGAACGCGCAGGCGGCCAAACCTACCGACGTGCGGGTGCGGGAGTTTGAAAAGAATTTCGACCCCCAACTGGCCGCGCTCTATTTCCAGTTTGGCCGTTATCTCTTGATATGCAGCTCTCAACCCGGCGGACAGGCCGCCAACCTGCAAGGAATATGGAACTACAAGTTGCGTGCCCCCTGGGACGGAAAATATACCACCGACATCAATGTCGAGATGAATTACTGGCCGGCCGAGGTGACCAACCTTGCCGAGATGCACGAGCCGTTTCTCGATTTGGTGAAGCGCGTAGCGGTACAGGGGCGGCAGTCGGCGGCCATGTACGGTTGTCGCGGCTGGACACTGCATCACAACACCGACATTTGGGCTTCGACCGGTGCGGTCGACGGTCCCCGTTATGGCGTGTGGCCCACTTGCAATGCATGGTTCTGCCAGCATCTGTGGGACCGCTTCCTCTTCTCGGGAGATACGACATATTTGCGGACGGTCTATCCCCTGATGAGAGGCGCCTGCGAATTTTACATCGACTTTTTGGTGCGCGAGCCCAAAAACCAATGGCTTGTGGTCGCGCCCTCCTATTCGCCCGAAAATGCCCCCTCGGTCAACGGCAAGCGCTCCTTTGTCATAGTGGCCGGTACGACGATGGACAACCAGATGGTCTACGACCTTTTCTATAACACCATCGACGCCGCCGCGGCGATGGGAGAGGAAAGCCTCTTTGTCGACACGCTGCGAACGGTGGCTTCGCAGCTGGCTCCCATGCAGGTAGGTCGATGGGGACAGTTGCAGGAGTGGCTCGAAGACTGGGACAATCCCCGTGACCGTCACCGCCATGTGTCGCATCTGTGGGGCCTTTACCCGGGTAGGCAGATAACCTACAATACCCCGGTACTTATGGAGGCGGCCAAGAAAACGCTTTATGGCCGTGGCGATCACTCGACTGGTTGGTCGATGGGGTGGAAGGTCTGTTTTTGGGCTCGCCTGCTCGACGGCAATCACGCCTATAAACTCATTACCGAGCAGATACGTCCCACGACCGACGAAAGCGGGCAGAATGGCGGCACTTACCCCAATCTGTTCGATGCCCACCCGCCTTTCCAAATCGATGGAAACTTCGGCTGCACGGCCGGAATTGCCGAGATGCTGGTGCAGAGTCACGCCGGAGCGGTGCACCTCTTGCCCGCCCTGCCCGATGTATGGCGCACGGGAACGGTGAAGGGGCTGCGTTGCCGGGGTGGTTTCACCCTCGAAGAGATGTCGTGGAGTGAAGGTACGCTCGACAAGGCGCAAATCCGTTCCACCATCGGCGGTACATTGCGCGTGCGTTCGGCCGTGCCCCTCACATGCAACGGTGTCGAGCTCAAACCGCTCCAATCGGCGGCCGAAACGCCGGGTCTCTTGCTCGAACCCCAGTCGATACGCCGCCCGCTCATTTCGCCCGAGGCGCCCATCAATACGACACAGTCTGCTTCGCCTGTCTATTACTACGATATAGAGACGGCTCCCGGTGAGGTATATGAGTTGTGTGCCGCTGAATAGATGAAATTGAGCGCAGCTCAGGATAGATGAATGTACTCGTTTTCCGATGTTGAGTGAATAGCTCCGGAATATATGGCGGGTCGCTTTTCAAAAAGCGGCCCGCATGTTTTCTGCTTTCCCCCAAAAACTTTACATTTGTCGGAAAATCGCTCCGAATTATGCGTTCAATCTTACTTCTGATACTTTTTTTTATCACTTTTGTTCATACCCCATCGGCACAGGAAACTCCCAAGCGTGAGTTCCGGGGTGCCTGGATACAGACTGTTTACCAGCCCCAGTACACCGAAATGGATTCGGTACAGATGTGTGCCTATTTCGATGCGATGCTCGATACCTTGCAACAGACGGGCATCAATGCGCTGCTCTTCCAGATACGCCCCGAGGCCGATGCCTTCTACCGTTCGGAGATGGAGCCGTGGAGCCGTTTCCTCACGGGGGAGCAAGGCCGTGCGCCCGAGAACGGTTGGGACCCCATGGCCGCCCTCATCGAGAAATGCCACAGGCGCAACATCGAGTTCCATGCCTGGATCAATCCCTATCGGGCGCAGTGCAACACGGCCGTCGCACTCGACTCGTCGCACATCTATTACCGGCACCCCGAGTGGTTTGTCGAGTATGGGCGCCAGTTGCTTTTCGACCCGGGAATGCCCGGCTCAAAGGCGTTTATCTGTCGGGTTGTCGATGACATTGTCGCGCGTTATGACATCGACGCCATACACATGGACGACTATTTCTATCCCTATCCCATCAACGGGGTGCCTTTCCCCGACACCACCAGCTATGCCCTGTATGGCAACGGCCGCCCGCTCGACGAGTGGCGGCGCAGCAACGTCGATACGTTGATTTCTCAGCTTTCCCGCGGCATCAAACGGCGAAAACCCTGGGTGCGCTTCGGCATAAGCCCGTTTGGCATTTATCGCAATAACACGACCTCACCCGACGGCAGCGCCACCTGCGGTTTGCAGAACTACGACGACCTCTATGCCGATGTGTTGTTGTGGGCCCGTAACGGTTGGGTCGATTACCTTATCCCCCAACTCTATTGGGAGATAGGCCACAAGGCTGCCTGTTATGAAGAATTGGTCGGCTGGTGGAACCGGAATGTCCCCGACGGTTGCCATCTCTACATCGGACAAGATGTCTGCCGTTCGCTCGATGCTGCCGATGCCAATCCGCTTCGTTCGCAGTTGGGACACAAGATGGTTCTCTCGCGATACCTCGACCACATCTCCGGCATCTGTTTCTGGTCGGGCTATCAACTCCTCGATAATTACAAAGGTGCCTCCGATGAGTTGCGGCGTGACTATTTTACCTGTCCGGCGCTTATCCCGGCTTATACGCATATCGACAGCAAGGCACCCAAAGCCGTGAAGAAGTTGCATACCCGTTGGTACCCCGACGGTTTTTACCTCGAATGGAAAGCCGACAAGACGCGCGACGTGATGCAGCAAGCCGCCTATTATTGCGTGTATCGTTTCGATACGGCCGAGTCGGTCGACCTCGGCAATGCGCGGGCATTGGTGGCTACGGTGCGGGATACCCGTTGCCGGTTGCCCTATCGGGACGGGGCGAGCCGGTGCGTCTATGTGGTGACGGCGGTCGACCGTATGCACAACGAGGGTGAACCCGAAATTCTGAAAGTGAAATTGTAAATATATTATAGATATGAATGTCAGATATTTTATGACGCTCATTCTCTGCCTCGCCGCAGGAACGGTGGCGGCGGGTGAGCAGGTTACCGATTCTCTCGGAGAAGAAAAGAAAATCGTGAATGACATCTTTTGGGATACCGTCGACGGCCGGCCCATATACAGCCAGGGCGGCGGGATATTCCGTTATCCCGATGCCGAGACCGGTGAACGGCACTACTATTGGTATGGCGTGCGTTATGCCGAGGCCCGGCAATATCGCGAAGACCCGTCGGTTACCTGGCCGCAATGTACGTTTGAGGCGGTCACTTGTTATCGCTCCGATAACCTGGTCGACTGGACCTTCGTGGGCGACGTCCTTACCCGTGAAGAGGTCACCCGGCACGGCCATGCCGGGTGGGTGGGACGTTTGGGCGTAGCCTATCTCCCGGAGTGGAATCGATATGTCTTGTTGGTGCAGAACAACGACGGAGTGCTCTTTGCTTTGTCCGATACGCCTACCGGCCCCTTTACCTGGCATCGGCGCATCTCGATGAAGGAGATGATTGGTACACCCAACACGGGCGACCAGACGGTTTTTGTCGATGAAGATACCGGCAAGTCCTACCTCATCTATTCTTATGGCCGTGGCCGCAACCGCATTTATGTGTCGGAGATAGGTGTGCGCGACGGGCAGGCCGACCTGCTCGACTGCACGCAGGTCTTCAAAGGGGCGGGTCGTGAAGGGAATTGTCTCTTCAAATACAAAGGCCGTTACTATATGTGCGCGTCGAACCTGTATGGTTGGGACTCCTCCTTTGCCTATTATCTGGTGGCCGATGACATTCGCGGGCCTTACGAACCGCTCAACGACATGCAGATTATGCCCGGTTGTGCCGACGACTATGCCCATGTGACACAGACGGGATTTTTCTATACCGTGCGCGGTACGCGCGAAGAGACGGTGCTTTATTGCGGCGACCGCTGGGCCGACTTTGCCGGCAACGGTTTGGGGTACAACCAGTGGTGTCCCTTGTCGTTCGACGGCAAGGAGCCTTACTTCAACTCCCTGCATGCCTGGTATCTCAACGCCGGGACGGGAGAGTGGCGGGTAGCCGAAGAGAACAACTATGTGAAGAACGGTAGTTTCGAGGCCGATCGTCGTCCGATACCCTGTCCGGCCAAACCCGTCCAGGATTATTTGCTGGGCTGGGCCACCGAGGTCGTGAAAGGAAATGCCGTGAAGGTGGGTGATGATGATTCCCCCCGCCTGAATTATGAGAACACCGCCGACGACCGTAAACAGGTCATCGGGGAGAAATCTTTATACATCAGCGACAAGGTCGATTTCGAGCGTCACGTTTTCCAGACGGTCGAGTCGTCGCCTTATGTCGACCTCCCCGATGGGGTCTACCGGCTCGAAGCCCGGTTGAAGAACAGCGAAGGTTTTGAGCGGTTCGAGATGTATGCGCAATGTGGTGAAAAGGGATATACCTGTCGGGTAAAGAAGGCTTCACCGACATGGCGCACGATAGAGATAGAGCGTGTCAGGGTGCGCGGCGGAAAGGTAGAGATAGGTTTCCGTGCCAAAGCGGTGGCCGGAGCCTGGGCTTGTATCGACGATGTGACGTTTGTCCGCCGGTAAATGTCGGTGCGTGAGAAAACAGAGAAGCCGAAGCAGGAATTTTTTCCGCTTCGGCTTCTCTGTTCTTATGACAACAATATTAGATTTCTTCGTTTTTCTCGGACATGGGAATTTTATAGTAAACCTTGCCTTCGAGATATTCCTGGGTGGCGATGAGGGTCGGTTTCGGCAATTTCTCATAGTAGCGCGAAATCTCGATTTGTTCGCGGTTTTCAAAGACCTCTTCGAGATTGTCGTTGTATGAGGCAAACTCTTGCAACTTCTTTTCCAAGTCGTTTTTCATTTCCACGCTTATCTGGTTGGCACGTTTGCCGATAATGCGTATCGTTTCATAAACGTTGCCGGTGTCGCTCGAAAGGGCGATGACGTCACGGGTTACGGTGTTGGTCGGTGCGTTGGTTTTCTTGTAGTCCATTTTTTATTTCGGTTTGTTTTTATTCTATGTCGTCGATGTACTTGCTGGCATTTTTGAAAATGCTCTCGGCCTCTTTTTTGTATTTCCCTTCGGGAAATTCGTTGATGTAGGCGTAGTATTCATCGATGGTGTTTCTATAACGTTCCCCTTTTTTCTCCAGGATACTCTCTTCGGCCTCCTTGTAGCGGGCTCGTAAAATGAGCATGAGGAGGTCTTCTTTTTTCTGGGTATAGGGGAATGTTTTCAGGGCGTTCTGTGCGGTGATGACGGCCGATTCGAAATAGTTGCGTCCCAAGTAGTTACCGATGTTGAGATAGGTGGTGGCGTTTAAGTACTCTTTTTCGACCAGTTTCTCTTGCAGTTTCACAATCATATCCTGCGCCTCGGTTACCTTTTCACCCCGGGGATAGTAGTCGATATACATCTGCAACTCCTCGATGGCTTTGTAGGTAATGGCTTGGTCGAGACGGGGGTCGGGGGAGTCGTTGTAGTAACTCAATCCCGAATAGTAGCGAGCCATTTCGGTATATTCGCCCTTGGGATAGCTGCGGTAGTATGTGGCAAAGTAGTCTCCGGCCGTGTCATAGTTCTTGGCCATAAAATGACTCAGCGACAACAGGTAGAGCGATTCTTCGCCCTTGTCGGTGCCTTTGAACACGGCAACCAAGTCTTCGAGCAGCGTGTAGGCACGGTTGTACTTGCCGGTGTCGAAGCACTTCTTGGCATACTGGTATTTCACGTCCAAGTCGGTGCTTTTCTGCACTTTGTAGTATTCGCCGCACGACGCGCAAATCAACAGAAGTATGCCCAAATATGCCGCTTTCTTTATCATAGGAACACGAATAACTGCGCAAAGTTAGACAATCAGGGAGAATTATGAAAGTAAAAAAGAGAAATTTAACGCATTATCTCACTCTTTTTCGATATTCATCTTTTTCGTGTTTCCTTTTTAATTCTTGTTGAACCTTTGCACAAAGAAGAGCATTCATTATCTTTGTCGATAAAATCCCATTCAACAACGATGCCGTTCAAAATTGTTTCGCCATATAGTCCTACCGGAGATCAGCCCGAAGCCATTGCCGAGCTTTCCCGCGGAATTGTCGAAGGTCTGCCGGCGCAAACGCTCTTGGGTGTTACCGGCTCGGGAAAAACCTTCACGATGGCCAACGTCATAGAGCGGGTGCAGAAGCCCACGCTCATTCTTAGCCACAACAAGACGTTGGCGGCGCAACTGTATAGCGAGTTTAAGAATTTCTTCCCCGACAATGCCGTCGAGTATTTTGTTTCATATTACGACTATTATCAACCCGAGGCTTATATCCCCACGACCGATACCTACATCGAGAAGGATTTGGCCATCAATGAAGAAATCGACCGCTTGCGTCTTGCTGCCACCTCGTCGCTCTTGTCGGGAAGAAAAGACGTCATCGTCGTTTCGTCGGTCTCCTGTCTCTACGGCATAGGAAATCCCGAAGATTTCCATAGTAACATGATCGAGGTGAAGGTGGGGGAGCGCCTGGAACGGAATGATTTTCTCCGACGACTGGTCGACGGCCTTTATTCGCGCAACGAGGTCGACCTGCAACGCGGTAATTTCCGGGTCAAGGGCGACACGGTCGACGTCTATCCCGCTTATCAAGATGAGATTGTGCGCGTCACGTTTTGGGGCGATGAGATTGACTCCATAGAGAGTGTCGACCCCTCTACGGGATATACCGTTTCCCGTTTTGACAGCTACAACATTTATCCGGCCAACATTTTCGTCACGACCAAAGAGCGCATCAACCGCGCCGTCGATGAGATAACGCTCGATTTGGGACGTCAGGTCGAATTTTTCAAGTCGATAGGCAAGGAGCTCGAAGCCAAACGCATCTATGAACGGGTCACCTATGACCTCGAAATGATAAAGGAGGTGGGATACTGCTCGGGTATCGAAAACTACTCCCGCTATTTCGACGGGCGTATGCCCGGAACCCGCCCTTTCTGTCTGCTCGACTATTTTCCCAAGGATTTCCTGGTGATTATCGACGAGAGCCATGTTACCGTGCCGCAGATACGCGCCATGTATGGCGGTGACAATTCCCGGAAAGTCAATCTCGTGGAATATGGCTTCCGCCTGCCCGCCGCCATCGACAACCGTCCGTTGACCTTTGCCGAGTTTGAGTCGCTGGTGCCGCAGGTCATTTATGTGAGCGCGACGCCGGCCGATTATGAACTGATGCGCAGCGAAGGGGTGGTCGTGGAGCAGGTAATCCGGCCCACCGGTCTGCTCGACCCCGTCATCGAGGTACGTCCCAGTCTCAACCAAATCGACGACCTGCTCGAAGAGATACAGCAACGGGTCGAGCGCAACGAGCGGGTTCTCGTCACGACCCTCACCAAGCGCATGGCCGAGGAGTTGAATGCTTATCTGCTGCGTCTCGACATACATTGCAACTATATCCACTCCGATGTCGACACGCTCGACCGCATACAGATTATCGACGACCTACGCAAGGGCGTGTACGATGTCCTTATCGGGGTGAACCTGTTGCGGGAGGGGCTCGACCTGCCCGAGGTCTCGCTCGTGGCGATACTCGATGCCGACAAGGAGGGTTTTCTGCGTTCGCATCGCTCGCTCACGCAGACGGCCGGCCGGGCGGCACGCAACCTCAACGGTCGTGTCATCATGTATGCCGACCGCATTACCGAGAGTATGCAGCAGACCATCGATGAGACCAACCGGCGCCGCGAAAAACAGTTGGCCTATAACGAGGCCCATCACATTACGCCGCAGGCCATACGCAAAGCCTACAACACGGCATTGGCACGCCGGGAAGAAAAGCCCGTTGAACCGGCACCTGTTGTCTCTTCTCAACCCACTTACGAGGAGGAGTTCGATACGGTGCATGTGTCGTTGGCGGCCGACCCGGTGGTGCGCTACATGAGCAAGGACCAACTCAAAAAAAATATGGAAAACGTGCGCCGTCAGATGGTGGCCGCAGCCAAGAACATGGAATTTATCGAGGCCGCCCGTTTGCGCGATGAACTGTTGAAACTCGAAGACCTTTATAATCAGAAGTAGCCATGCAAGCACCCCGTACCGATATGCAGTCCTGGTTGCCCACCACCCGCAAGGAATTGGAACAGCGGGGGTGGGATTGGGTCGATGTGATACTCTTCTCGGGCGACGCTTATGTCGACCACCCTTCGTTTGGCGTGGCGGTCATAGGTCGCGTGTTGGAAGCCGAAGGTCTGCGTGTAGCTATTGTGCCGCAACCCAACTGGCGGGACGACTTGCGCGACTTCAAGAAGTTGGGACGACCGCGACTTTTCTTCGGCGTGTCGGCCGGAGCCATGGATTCGATGGTCAATCACTACACGGCCAACAAACGGTTGCGCTCCGACGATGCTTATACCCCCGACGGCCGTGCCGGCATGCGACCCGACTATCCCACCATCGTTTATACCCGCATACTCAAACAACTCTATCCCGACGTGCCCGTGGTTATCGGCGGTATCGAGGCTTCCCTGCGTCGCGTTACCCACTACGATTATTGGCAAGACTGTTTGCGGCCGGGCATTCTCATCGAGAGCGGTGCCGATATCCTCTCTTATGGCATGGGCGAGGAGACGATGCGCACGATAGCCCGACGTTTGCGGGCCGGAGAACCCCTCTCGGCTCTGCATGATGTCCCGCAGACGGTCGTGGTGCGGAATGTCTCGGAACTGCCCGCCGAGAAAGAGAGCGACACTCATTGTGTGCTGGCTTCGCACGAGGAGTGCTTGCGCAGCAAGAAGGTGCAGGCTCGCAATTTCTGCCGGGTCGAGGAGGAGTCCAACCGTTACACGGCGCGTCTCCTGTGGCAGCGGTGCGGCGACCAGGCCCTGAAAATTAACCCGCCCTTTCCGCCCATCACCGGCGAAGAGCTCGATGCCATATACGACTTGCCGTTTACCCGACTGCCGCACCCTCGCTATCGGGGGAAAACGATACCTGCCTTTGAGATGATAAAGTTCTCGATAACGTTGCATCGGGGCTGTTTCGGCGGTTGTGCCTTCTGCACCATTTCGGCTCATCAGGGAAAGTTCATCTCTTCCCGTTCCGAGGCTTCGGTTTTGCGTGAAGTCGACAAGATTATTGCCATGCCCGATTTCAAGGGCTATCTCAGTGACCTGGGTGGGCCGTCGGCCAACATGTACCGCATGACGGGAAAGAAGACGTCGGCTTGTCGGGTTTGCAAGCGCCCTTCGTGTCTGTGGCCTGCGGTATGTCCCAATATGCAGGTCGACCATCGTCCGCTGTTGCACCTCTATCGGGCGGTCGATGCCAAAGCGGAGATAAAACGCTCCTTCATAGGCAGCGGCGTGCGTTATGACCTGCTGTTGCATCGGAATGACGACGAGACCCTCAATGCCGCTTCGCGGGAATATACCCGGGAGCTGATTACGCGGCATGTCTCGGGGCGTCTGAAAGTGGCGCCCGAGCACACCTCGTCGCGGGTCCTTCGTTGTATGCGCAAACCCGCATTCAGCCAGTTTGAGCAGTTCCGCACCAATTTTGAACGCATCAATCGCGAAGAGGGGCTCAACCAGCAACTCATACCCTATTTCATTTCGAGTCACCCCGCTTGTGAGGCCGTCGACATGGCCGAGTTGGCGGCCATTACCAAGAGTCTCCATTTCCATCTCGAACAGGTGCAGGATTTTACGCCCACCCCCATGACCCTTGCCACCGAGATATATTATACCGGTTACGACCCCTATACGGGCGAACGGATATATACCGCCCGCACGTCCGAAGAGAAATTGGCTCAGCGTCAGTTCTTTTTCTGGTACAAACCCGAAGCGCGCCGGGGCATCGAACAAGCCTTGCATCGCATGGGACGGGAAGATTTGCTCGGAAAATTATATGGCCGTGGGGCAGGGGCTCACCCTTTCGAGACGCCGGCACACAAAACCAAGGTCGCCTCTTACAATCCCAATTTCAACCCGGCGAAACGTCGGGAGGCCATGCAACTGAAAAACCGCAAAAACGAGGAGAGCAACGGCGGCTTCGGGAAGAAATCGCCGAAGAAAAAATAGTGCCTTACGGCCGGAGTGCCGAAGGACGGCTGTTCTGCAAGAACTTCCACAAGAAGAGCAGTGCCGCACAAGAGAGACCTACCGGGTAGCCCCACCATACCCCCGGGGCTTCGCCATGGCATAAAAAGGCAAATGCGTAGGAGGCGGGCAGGCTCACGACGAAGTAGCTGACAAAAGCAATCCACACCATCGGTTTCACCACACCCAGCCCGCGCAGTGCGCCGGCGAGCGAAATCTGCATGCCGTCGCCCAACTGGTAGACCATCATGGGAATGACGATGGCCGACACGAGCCTGGCTACATCGGGCGAGTCGGTGAAGATGTAACCGATATGCTGACGGGTAAAGAACATGACGCCGGTAACCAGTAGCACGAGCAGCAGCACAAGGTGTATGCCGGCCGTGGCGATGGGCCTTATCTCCTCTTTTTGTCCGCTGCCGCGGGCTTTGCTGATACCGATTGTGATGGCCGCACCGATACCCGAATAGAGCAGGAATCCGATGGTCGAGAAGGTTACGGCAGCTTGGTGAGCCGCCAAAGCCGTGCTGCCTATCCATCCGATGAGGATGACGCTGAGGCTGAACGATCCCGTTTCCATACCCAGTTGCAAGGCGATGGGTATGCCCATGGTGAGAATGGGCCGGTAGAGCTTGGCATTTCCCGGTTGACCGAAAAATCCGGCCTTGAAGCGGCGGTAACGTTTCCGGTACAAGAATATCCACAGCCCGGCCACAATCGTAAACACCCGGGCGATGAGCGTCGAGACACCCGCTCCGAAAAGGCCCCATTCGGGAAACCCGGCATATCCGTAGATGAGGATGGTGTTGCCAATGATGTTCAGCAAGTTGCTGGCCAGGAGTATGTACATGGGGGTGAGGGTGTCGGTCGTACCGTCGGCGAAATGCTTGAACGCGTTGAACAACAGCACGGGAACAAGCCCGACGAGGTGCAGCAGATAATAAGGCCGCATCAGTGGCAGCAACTCTTGCGGCAGCCCCAGCCGGTCGAGGAAGAAATAGAGCGTCCCCATGATGACGATGAGTGCGATGGCCAGCATGCCGTTGGCATAGAGCCCGTATCGGAATGTCTGTCCCGCGCGCAGCAGTTCGTTCCGCCCCGTCTGTTCTCCGATAAGCGGCGTGATGCCCATGGCAAAACCGGTCGCAAACATGAGCGGCAGCATGAAAATGTTGTTCACGAACGATGCGGCCGACAATTCTTCGGTCATGTGGTGACCGACCATGATGTTGTCGACAAACCCCGTGAGGATAACGCCCAACTGCCCGACCATGATGGGTACGCCCATGGTCAGCAACGAACGGTAATGTGCGGTATATCTTTTGAAATACTGTGTCATGAAAAACAAACTGTTTTGGAAAAAAACGGCACAAAGATAGTGAAAGACGAGTGCAGAAGCAAACCCCGGGGAGAGAAGTTTTCGCAGACGATTGTGTGTGCCGTCTCCTACCATCTGAAAAGATTGTGGCCGGTGGAGAACGGTGTGAATAGGAGAGGAACCTTTGCAATACATTTTCAAGTCGGGAAAATACCCGTCGTGGCACCCATGGGAGCGTACCTCCCGACGACGTTCCTACCGCCCCATTTTCATCTCCCGCGAAAAGAATCCTGTTGAGACACAAAGAAACGAACAACTATTCCGATAAATACATCAAAAAAATCGTGTGTCAAAATAACCGGGCATAGGCGTTTCTTTATGAATTTGTCGTATTTTTGCAGCATGTCCAAAATACATCAGATGAAGTTCCTCCGGAAAATTGGTTTCGCAACGTTGCTCTTTTGCCTGTCGGCCTCGCTGTCGGCACAAGAATTTTTGTGGAGTGTCGATGTCGACATGACTTTCGATAACCGGGAGTATGGAAAGAGCAAGTACAACTGGCCTCAGACCATCTTTGGCGGGTATATCAATCCGTTGGTAGGGCTTGGCTGGCGGGGAAATTCGATACAGGTGGGAGCGACCGCCTTGCGCAATTTCGGCTCGCCGGCCTGCGATATGGATTTCAATTTCCTTTTCTTTTACAATTACCGCGACAGCCGATTCAACGTCTCGGCCGGTATCATACCCCGCCGGCAAGTAAGGGGGGGGAGCGACGCTTTTTTCTGTGACTCCATCAAGTTTTTCGACAATACCATCGACGGATTGCTCCTGCAATATATCCCCGATGAAAAAAATTACATCGAGGTCTTTTGCGATTGGGACGGTCACCAGACCACGACCACGCGCGAGCGCTTCATCGTTTACACATCGGGCCGCTACTATCCCCTCTCGTGGTTATATGGAGAGTATGAACTGATGATGCACCACCATGCCGGTACCAGCGTCGATGGCGGGGTGGTCGACAACATTTGGTTCTATCCGCGTGTCGGGGTCGACTTGGGAGGCCGGTTATGGCTCGACAAGCTCAAAGTGAGCGTCGGTTGGTTGCAGTCGGCGCAGAACGACCGCACCTATGTCGGTCACTATGTGAAGCCCCACGGCGTGCAGGTCGAGGCCCGTGTCGAGAAGTTCAAACTGGGGCTTTACAACACCCTTTATATGGGCGGTTGTCTCATGCCCTATTACGAGAGCTATGCGTCGAGCCTCTATACCGGCTCGGCCTTCTATCGCACACGCGACGACGTTTACAACCGACTCGAAGCCTATTGGCACCCGTTCCAGAATGAAAAGTTCGACCTCAAAGTATCGTCGGTGCATCATTACGACGGCGTGAAGTGGTGTTCACAGCAACTCATCACCTTTCGCGTCATTATCGATAACGACATGTTCAAGAAAGAAAGTCCCGTGCGCAAGCAGCTGCGTTGGCGCAAGAAAAAATAGCTGTTTCCGAGATAACCATAACGCTGTTCGGAAATCCGGGATAAGAATGTGCAACTCCTTTTCTCTCTTTTTAGGAAGAGCGATGGGAGTTGTTCGCGTATTATTGCGTATATTTGCACGCGTATATGAAGAGGTTATTGGTATTTTCTCTTTTGGCGTGGTCGGTGATATGTGGATATGCCGCCAAGAAGCAGGTGATAGGAGAGCCCTATGCGTGGCGGCTGTCCCAGCCCTTGGGAACACCCTATCGGGTACCGATGGATACGCTCATCGATAATTTCTACAATACCGATTTGCCCATTTCTTATTCCACGGCCTATTCCTACACGGGAAACTTGGGCGGCGCCTCGATGTCGAAGGTCTTTTTCGACCGTCCCGAAATGCCGCAATTCATCTTCAAGCAGCCCTACGACTACCTTATCTATACGCCGGCGAACTATACCTATTACAACACCCGCATACCCATGACGCTGGCGTCGTACCTCTTCGGCGGGGGAAAGCAGACCAAGCAGGAAGACCTCAAAGCCGAGTTCTCGGGCAACGTCAACAAGCGTTTGGCCATAGCTGCCGGCATACAATATCTCTATTCCCGAGGGAATTACGACCACCAGGGAAACAAGGATTTGTCGTGGCAGGTGGCCGGCTCCTACATAGGCGACCGTTACCAGATGCACGCCTTTGCCAATACCTATAATTTCGTATCGCAGGAGAACGGCGGCATTTCCGACACGCAGTTTATTCTCGACCCCGACGAGGTGGCTTCGGGACAAGGCTCGTTCGATTCGCAGTCGATACCCGTTTATCTCTACAATGCCTTCAACCGGGTGCGGGGGCAGAACTATTATCTCACCCAGCGTTACAATCTCGGATTTTACAAGACGCAGCAGGTCGACGATACGACCACGGTCGAAGTCTTTACGCCGGTTACCAGCTTTATCCACACGATAGAGTACAACAACAACATGCGGCGGTTTGTCAATCAGTCGGCACGAGAAGACACGGCATTCTTCAAAAACACCTATTTCAGCGAAAACGGTACCAATGACTCGACCCAATATTGGTCGCTGAAAAACACGTTGGGCATTTCGTTGCTCGAAGGGTTTAACAAATACGCCAAGATGGGCATGTCGGCCTACCTCACGCACGAGGTGCGACGCTTTACGTTGATGAGCGATGTCATACCCGGCATCATGCTCACCCCTCCTTCAACGCCGATGCTCGATGCCGGCGATAATGCCGCCTTGTATAGTGTCGTGCAATCCCCCAAAATCTATACCGAGAATGTCTTGTGGGTGGGCGGCGTCCTGTCGAAGCAACAAGGTGAATTGCTGACATACACGGTCGATGGGAAGGTGGGCCTGATCGGTGTCGATGCGGGTGCCACCGACATCAACGGGGAGATACAGACCCGTTTCAACATACGCAAGACCACGGTGCAGTTGCGGGCTTACGGCTTCTTCAAGAATCTGACGCCGGCATTTTATTACCGGCACTATGTCTCGAACCATTTCATTTGGGAAAACAATTTCGGCAAGACGCGTAAATTCCGTGTAGGCGGGGAGTTCTCCTTGCCGGCCACCGGAACCATCATTAATGTCGGTGTCGAAAATGTGCAGAACCACGTCTATTTCGACAACGATTGCCTGCCCCGGCAAGACGACCGCATCTTGCAGATTTTCAGTGCCATGGTAAAGCAGAAGATAAAATGGGGCATCTTCAACCTCGACCTCGAAGCGGTGTATCAGAAATCGAGCGACTCCAAAGTGATACCCTTGCCCGATTTGAGCGCCTATGCGCAGATGTATCTCGACTTCAAGATAGCCAAGGTGTTGCAGGTGCAATTCGGGGTCGATTGCAAATACCACACCTCTTACTATGCCGAGGCCTACCAGCCGGCCACACTCTCGTTCCACACCCAGGACGAGGTGAAAGTGGGCAATTATCCGCTTATGAACGTCTATGCCAACATGAAGATGAAGATGGTGCGTTTCTATGTCATGTATACCCATTTCAACCAGGGACTGTTCGGCGGCAACAATTATTTCCTCATGCCCAATTATCCCTACAATCCCGCCATGTTGCAATTTGGCCTCTGCGTCAACTTCGCCAACTGATTACCGATAATCTTTGAGAATGACCTGCAACCGTTGGCGGGCAAAGAATATGCGGCTCTTTACCGTACCCAGCGGGAGTCCCATCTTCTCGGCGATTTCCTGATATTTGAATCCGGCCACATGCATCGAGAAGGGAATCTTATATTCATCGGGAAATTTGTTGATGGCTTTTGAAATCTCTTTCACCGAAAGCGAACCGTCGGGCGTGTCGAATCCCGACTCTTGCGGCAGGTTGAGGTGGTACAAATCTTCGGTTTGGTCGATGATGGTCTGGTTGCGCACGCCTTTGCGGTAGTTGTTGATGAAGATGTTGCGCATGATGGTGAAAACCCAACCCTTGAAATTGATGTTATCGATATACTTGTCGCGGTTGTCGAGTGCTTTCAGGGTTGTGTCTTGCAATAGGTCTTCGGCTTCGTCACGGTCGCTGGTGAGCATGTAGGCAAAATTCAGCAGATTGTCTTGCAATTGCAAGAGCTTCTCCACAAACAGTTGTGATTCCATTGATAAAAAATTTGTAATGATTGAGTAACGGGTGTATTCATGTGAATACCCTGCAAATATAGGGCGCCAAGTGCCGAAAGAAAAATTTTTTAATATAAAAACAAATCTGTAATCTGTTAAATAACATAGCTTTATCACCTTTAATGCCGTGTGCCCCGTTATATAAAAAAGAGTTACATGTGAAATTCCGATGAAAAAAATTCCCGGCTGACCTGTTTTTCCGATAAAAAAATGTAACTTCGTCACAGAACCCGTTGTCATGAAAAATTTACTATTCCTTCTTATCCTTTCCATTCTCACCTTTCCGGTGCCTATGCAGGCTGCCGAAATCGTTTCGGCCAAGCCTCTTTTTTACCACATCGACATCGACAAGGAAATCGGTCCGACGACTTGGCGTTATATGCAGAAAGGTTACGAAGAGGCTCGTAATGCGGAGTCTCAGGCCATCATTCTGCGGCTCAACACCTACGGAGGCACGGTCGTGCATGCCGATTCGATACGCACGCTCATTCTCAACAGTCCCATACCCGTCTATGCCTTTATCGACAACAACGCTGCGTCGGCCGGGGCTTTGATAGCCATTGCCTGCGACAGCATCTACATGCGCGAGGGGGCCAATATCGGGGCGGCGACCGTCGTCGACCAGACGGGGGCTGCCATGCCCGACAAGTACCAATCCTATATGCGGGCCACCATACGTTCCACGGCCGAGGCGCAGGGGTATGATACCGTGCCTGCCGCCGACGGCGGAGTCGAGTTGCGATGGCGGCGCGATCCGCAAATAGCCGAGGCCATGGTCGATGAGCGCATTGTCGTGCCCGGCCTGTGCGACTCGACCAAGGTACTCACCCTGACCGCCCGCGAGGCGCTCCGTTGGGGCTATTGCGAGGCGCTTGCCGAGAGTGTCGATGAGATTGTCGTTTCGCGCCTCGGTTACGACGATTATGCGATTGAGCGTTATGCCCCCACGTTCTTCGACAATTTGGTGGGCTTTTTGCAAAATCCCGTGGTGCAAGGAATCCTCATCATGTTGATAATCGGCGGCATCTATTTTGAGTTGCAGACGCCCGGTGTGGGGCTGCCACTGGCCGTTTCGATTATTGCGGCCGTGCTCTATTTCGTGCCGTTGTATTTTTCCGGCTTGGCGGCTTCGTGGGAAATCCTCATTTTCATACTGGGGGTTATTTTGCTCGTGCTCGAATTGCTGGTAATCCCGGGATTCGGGGTCGCCGGCATATTGGGGCTCATCTGTTTCTTCGGCGGCCTTCTGCTGGCCTTGCTCAACAACACCGATTTCAATTTCTTTTGGGTCCCTGTCGATAGCATCACCCGCGGCCTGATTGTCGTCTTGGGCGGACTGCTCGGCACTGTGCTGTTGTCGCTCTTCCTGATGAAGCGCATCGGTCGCAAAGGACTCTTTTATCGTGTCGCTCTGCATGCCGAGCAGAACATCGAAGATGGATATGTCGCCGTGTCGGGACACCTCACGGCCATGGTCGGCCGCGAAGGTCTTGCCGTTACCGTGATGCGGCCTTCGGGGAAGGTGCGCATCGATGCCGATGATTATGATGCCATCTCCTATCACAACACCTATCTCGAAGCCGGGACTCCGGTCAAGGTCGTGAAGGTCGAAAATATGCAACTCTATGTCGTACCGTTAAATCCTGACAAACCATGAAATTTATTGCCATAATCCCTGCCCGTTATGCCTCGACCCGTTTCCCCGGCAAGCCCCTTGTCGACATGCGGGGAAAAACCATGATACAGCGCGTCTATGAACAGGTGTCGTCGTGCCTTTCTGCCGTCTATGTGGCGACCGACGATGCCCGCATCTGCCAAGCCGTGCACGACTTCGGCGGACGTGCCGTCATGACCTCCGAAACCCATCGCTCGGGTACCGACCGTTGTTGGGAAGCCTACGAACGCATCGGTGGCGGGGAAGATGTCATCATCAACATACAAGGCGATGAGCCCTTTATCCAGCCCCGGCAGATAGAAGCCATCATGGCGTGTTTCGACACCCCTTCGACACAGATTGCCACGCTGGTGAAGCCCTTTTCCGAAGCCGACGGGGAAGCGGCTCTGTTCAACCCCAATTCGCCCAAGGTCGTCCTCAACGATGCCGGGGAGGCTCTTTATTTCAGCCGCTCGGTCATTCCCTATTTGCGCAACTGTCCCACGAGTGAGTGGCTGAGCCGTCATACGTTTTACAAGCACATCGGCATGTATGCCTATCGGGCCGATGTGTTGAAGGAAATTACCCGGCTGCCCCAGTCGTCGCTCGAAATTGCCGAGTCGCTCGAACAACTTCGTTGGTTGCAAAACGGTTATCGCATAAAGGTGGGGATTACGACGCAGGAAACCATCGGCATCGATACCCCCGACGACCTCGAAAAAGCCCTGCGTTTTCTCGATTCCTTATCTCAAAAGTAAGACGTCGCATGCTCGATAGAACAACTCCGCCGCTTGTCAGGGAGGTCACGACGCTGACATTCCCTGTTGTCGAACCCACTGCGCTTCCCAATGGCATACCGCTGTATGTCATTGACCGGGGCGAGCAGGAACTTTCGCGCCTCGATATTCTTTTCTCTGCCGGGAAAGTCGACGAGACCCACCCCTTGACCGCCCGCCACACCGTTGCCATGTTGCGGGAGGGGGCCGCGGGGCTCTCATCGGCTTACATTGCCGAGAAGCTCGATTATTACGGGGCTTCTTTGCAGACATTGGCCACCCAGCGTAACACCTATATTACGCTTTATGTGGCCAACCGGTATTTCTTCGACATACTGCCGCTCCTTTATGCCTTGGTGGCCGAGCCCGATTTCCCCGAAGCCGAGTTTGCCACGCTCAGGGAACGCAACCGGCAGGCGCTCTTGGTCGATATGATGAAGGTCAACGTATTGGCATCGCGGGCTTTTTCAGAACAGTTGTTCGGAGCCGAAAACCCTTATGGACAATCGGAACAGCCCGCCGACTACGATACCCTCACCACACAATATTTGAGAGACTTCCATCGCCGCTATTACACGGCACGCCAGTGCCGGCTTGTGTTGTCGGGGCGGATAACCGATGAAATGAAAACGGCTGTCATTGACACCTTTGCCGCGCTGCCCCAAGGGGAGGCGCATGCACCGCTTTATTTCCCGGTCTCTTGCCATGATGGCAACCATTACCGCTTTGTCGAGAAGGTCGGCGCGTTGCAGTCGGGCATACGGGTGGGACGTTTCCTGGTGGGACGCGAGCACCCCGACCATCATCTCCTCAGGGTGCTCAACACCCTTCTTGGCGGATACTTCGGGAGTCGTCTCATGTCGAACATTCGCGAAGAAAAAGGATATACCTATGGCATACAGTCGTCGGTCGTTACCTATCCCGATGTCTCTTACGGTGTCGTGCTGACGCAGGCGGCGACCCGGTATGTGAAACCCCTTCTCGAAGAAATCTTCAAGGAGTTTGACCGTTTGCGCGAAGAGCCGGTCGAAGCCGATGAGTTGCACATGGTGCGCAGTTACATGACCGGTGAGTTGTTGCGCCTTTTCGATTCCCCCTTCTCGTTGGCCGAGGTATTTGTGACGCTCTTGGCCAACGACCTCGATTTTTCCTATTTCGACCGGCGCTTCGAGGCGATACGCTCGGTAACTGCCGAACAGTTGTTGGCGGCCGCACGTTGTTACCTCGGCCGGGAAAACTTCTACATAACCGTGGCCGGACAGGAACATTAACCGTTCTCCTAAAATATCACTATTATGAAGAAAAAATTGACCATCGCGCTGGTAGCGCACGACAACCGCAAGGCCGACTTGGTGGAATGGGCCGTCTTCAACTCCGACGAATTGTCGAAACATCACCTTGTGTGCACCGGTACAACCGGTTCTTTGGTGAAAGAGGCTTTTGAAGAAAAAGGGGTTACGGCCGATATTACCTGCATGAATTCGGGGCCGTTGGGAGGTGATGCCGAGATTGCGGCTCTTGTCGTACAACACAAAATCAATCTGGCCATATTCCTTATCGACGACCTCAATCCCCAACCCCATGAGGCCGACATACAGATGTTGTTGCGCCAGTGCCGCGTGCACAATGTGCCCATTGCCTGCAATCGGTACAGTGCCGACCTGATGATTACCAGCACGTTGTGGGACAACGACGAGTATGTGCCTTCGACGCCGAAGTACATTGCCTTCGATCGTGAGGCTGTAATGGCCCGGCTTGCCCAAGAAAAAGTTTAACGCAGGATTCGTTTTATAAGAGGCAATTTCCCGGCAAACGGTGCAAACTTGATGCCGGGATTGAGCCTCGTTGTGTTTCTTAATACCGCGCGGGCGTGGCTGAATGTGTAGAAACTTTCTTTTCCGTGGTAACGTCCCATGCCGCTCTCTCCGATGCCGCCAAACGGCAGATGGGAATTGGCAACGTGTGCAACCACGTCGTTGACGCATGCTCCTCCCGAGGAGGTGTGCGACAAGACCTTTTCGATTTCTTTTTTCTTCTGCCCGAAGTAGTAGAGAGCCAGCGGTTTCTCCCGACTGTTGACAAAGTCGATGGCTTCGTCGAGTGTCGTGTAGGTCAGAATCGGGAGTAGGGGGCCGAATATCTCCTCCTGCATGATGCGCATGTCGGGGGTGATGTGCGACAGCAGTGTGGGGGCCATATACAAGTCATCGACGTCGTAGGTGCCCCCGTGTTCGATGACCCCTTGTTTGGTCAGCAGCAGAAGTTCGTAGAATCGTTTTAGATTGACAATGCGTGGATAGTCGCTGTTGTGCCGCGGGTCTTCACCATATTGTCGCACGATTTCTTGCCGCAGCCTTTCGATAAAGGCAGCCTCCACATCGCGATGTACCAATAGATAGTCGGGTGCGATGCAGGTCTGACCGCAGTTCAGGAATTTCCCCCATACGATGCGTCGGGCTGCCGAGCCTAGGTGTGCGTCGCGGTGCACGATGCAGGGGCTTTTCCCGCCCAGTTCCAAGGTGACGGGGGTCAAGTGCCGGGCTGCCGCGGCTGCCACCCGGCGTCCGAAAGCCGACCCACCGGTATAGAAAATATAATCCCATTTCATTTCGAGCAGTCGGTCGGTTTCCCGGTTGTCGGCGTCGATGCACAGGACATGCCGGCAGTCGAAACTTTCATCGATGATTTGCCGGCATATCTCTTGGGTGTGCGGGGCATGGGGTGAGCATTTCACCGTCACACAGTTACCGGCGGCGACGGCTCCGATGAGCGGCGTAAAGACCAGTTGGAAAGGATAGTTCCAGGGTGCCAGGAGAAGGACCTGCCCGTAGGGTTGGTAGGTAACATGGCTTTTCGAGCCGAAAAGGAAGAGCGGGGTGTGCCGGCGTTGCGGGGCTGACCACTGTCGCAGATGGCTGATGGTGCTTCGCAGCTCATTCAAGACAAATCCTATTTCGGTGGTATAGCTCTCATAGGCCGACTTGCGCAGGTCGTTTTCGAGAGCCGTTGTTATTTCATGCTCATATTTGATGATGGTCTTTTGCAACCGTTTCAGGGATTGCTTCCGGTATTTGAGCGAGAGGGGATTTTGTTTCCCGAAAAAAAGACGCTGGGCTTCGATACGTTCGTTATCGTTCATTTCGAGAAAAATTTCGGTTTAGGTAAAGCAGGAGCAAAGGTATGGCTTTTCTTTGACAAGCCAAATCGAATGCCGTGAAACAATCGCTCTTGGCGATGGAAATGTCGTTACGGGGACAGTAAGGCCGTGTGCGGTTTTGTGTCGCGCCGACCAAACCAAAGCGCCTTGGAAATGGTTATATCGTCAGACAAAATATTCAGGTCTGATGAAAAAAAGAAGCTCTTTGCGATTCCTCTTTGGGGTCGTGGCCGTGGTGGCGGGAAGTCTCCTGTCGGCTTCGGCACAGCATACGGCGGGTGAAAAACATCTCTCCCGGCCTTTGCCCGAACAGTGGGCCGAAGACAGCCTGTTTGTGCAGCAGTTGCCGGTTACCGGCCGTTGGTGGCTCAATCTCGACGATACGTTGCTCGACTCCCTCATCACGGTGGCGTTTGCCAACAGTCCCGACCTGAAAACCCTCTTTTACAGGGTGCAGTCGGCACAGGCGGCTCTGCGTATGAAGCAGAGTGCCTACTATCCCTCGTTGCAGGCAAATTTCGGCTGGAACAAAAACCAGACCAGTGGCCGGGTGTCCGATGCGGGAACGCAGGCGCGCGAACAGTTTTTCTCGGGGGCCCTCACCACCTCTTGGGAGATAGACCTTTTCGGTTCCACGACTTTGCAGGTGCGTTCGCAGAAGGCTCAATATCGCATATCGATGGAGACCTACAACGCCGCATTGGTATCGTTGGCCGCGCAGGTGGCCTCGGCCTATGCCCAGTTGCGAGTATGGCAGCAACAGGAGGGGGTGGCCCGTCGGAATATCAGTTCACAGAAATCGATTCTCGAAATGACCGAGGTACGCTACCAAACGGGACTGGCTTCGCAACTCGATGTGGCACAAGCCCGTTCGGTCTATTTCAGCACCCTTGCCACCGTGCCTTCCATCGAAGCCGGGATAACCGTGCAAATCAATGTCCTGGCTTTGCTGGTCGGAACCCACCCTACGGCCTTGATTCCGGTACTGGAAAAAGAACGTCCCATTCCCGATTTCCGCACGATAGTCCCCGTGGGTGTCCCGGCCAACCTGTTGCGGCAACGTCCCGACATACGGGCTGCCGAGCAGTCGGTCGTGGCGTCCGCCGCATTGGTGGGCGCTTCCCGGTCCGACTATCTGCCCCGTTTGGTGTTGAACGGCTCGATAGGTTTTGCGGCGCGGAACATGAGCGAATTTTTCGACCACCGGAGCCTCACTTACTCCATTGCTCCCTCGCTCACATGGACCCTTTTCCAAGGACGCCAATACACCCAGGCCAGCCGGCAGGCGAGAGCCGAGTGGCAGGCCAGCATCGAGCAGTACAATCTGGCCGTGCTGACGGCGGTGCAGGAAGTCGACAACGCGATGGCCTATTACAAGGGAGCCGTCAAGCAGTTGGGGGTGCTCTACGATCTTGTGGAGCAGGGTAAAATCACCCTCACCCTTTCTCTCGACCTTTACAAGCGGGGCCTTTCTACGTTCCAGAATGTCCTCGATGCGCAACGCTCCTTGCTCGATTACCAGAACGGACTGGTGTCGGCGCAGGGGATAGCGCTCTCGGCGGTCATCGACCTTTACCGGGCTTTGGGCGGAGGTTGGGACAATACCTCGGAATAGTTGTGTTGAATGGCAATATAAATAAGAAGTGTGATGATGTTTCGGAGTTTATACATTTCCCTTTTGGCTGCGGCACTCTCCCTGCAAGCGTGTCGGGAGAAGCCGTCGGCTACTCCCGTGGCGGTGCCCGACATAACGGTGGCATATCCGCAGCAGCGTTCGGTTACTTTGTATAAGGAGTATCCCGGCTACATATCGGCCTGGAATGCGGTCGATGTCGTGGCGAGGGTGTCGGGCTATTTGTTGGAAAGCTATCCGGTATCGGGTGCTGTTGTAAACAAGGGCGACTTGCTCTATGTGATAGAGCCCACCCAATACGAAGATGCCGTGAAACAGGCCGAGGCGGGAGTCCTCGACGCTCGTGCCACACTCGATTATGCCCAGAACAATTACACCCGCATGAAGGAGGCGCGCAGCAGCAACGCCGTGAGTGAGATAGACCTGATACAGGCTCGCTCCAACATGCAGATAGCCGAGGCCGCGCTGTCGAATGCCGAGGCCGCATTGAACACGGCACGGACCAATCTGAGCTATTGTTATATACATGCGCCTTACTCCGGACATATCTCCCTGACGGCCTATTCCGAGGGCGGATACATTGCGGGGCAATCTTCTCCGGCTCGCATGTCGACCATCTATCAGGATTCGGCCGTGTATGCCTATTTCTCGATAGAAGACGCACTATATCTGAAAATCGTCGAGAACCTGCGCAAGACCCAGCCCACAGCCGCCGACCGCCGGGTGATGGTTTATACTCGGGAAAACGCCGAACCCTATTCGGGCACGGTCGATTATCTGGCGCCCAACATCAATCTCTCTACCGGGACGATTACGTTGCGCGCCGCGGTAAGAAACCCCCGCGGGGAATTGAAAGACGGCCTTTATGTAACTGTGCGCATCAAGTCCGATTATAAAGAAAATGCCCTTCTTGTCCCGAGCCTTTCCATCGGAACCGACCAACTCGGGAAGTACCTCTATGTTGTGGGTGCCGACGACAAGGTCAGGTATCGGCATATCGAAACCTCCGGCACGGTCGACGATACCCTGACCATCGTGGAAAATGGTTTGCGGCCCGACGAACGCTTCGTGACCCGGGCTTTGCTGAAAGTGCGTGAGGGCATGACCGTGCGTCCGGTGCTTGCACCGTAATTATAAATTGACAAGATATGTTTTCAAAATTCTTTATCGACCGTCCTGTTTTTGCTACGGTACTGGCACTCCTCATGGTGCTGGCCGGGATTGTGTCGCTCGAAGTCCTGCCCGTGGCGCAATTTCCCGATATCACTCCGCCCACGGTACAGGTGTCGGCGGTATATCCCGGTGCGAGTGCCGCGACGGTGGCCCAGTCGGTGGGAACGGTTATCGAGGAGCAGGTAAACGGGGTCGACGGCATGATATACATGAGCTCGACCTCCTCTTCATCGGGCAGCTACACCTTGACGGTCACGTTTGAGGTGGGTACCGACATCGACATGGCTACCGTCTTGGTGCAGAACCGGGTGGCGATAGCCGAAGGCAACTTGCCCGAAGCGGTGGTGGAACAGGGCATTACCACGCGCAAGCAATCGACCGACATCGTGTTGTTGCTGGCTCTTGAATCCGATTCGACGCTGTACGACGGGTTGTACCTCTCCAATTATGCGCAGCTCCACTTTACCGATGCGTTGTCGCGTCTGCCCGGTGTGGGCAGCGTGAAGGTGTTCGGTGCTGGGAGTTACAGCATGCGGGTATGGCTCAATCCCGAGCTGATGCGTATGCGCGGGGTTACGCCCTCCGATGTCTTTGCGGCCATACAGGCACAGAATGTCGAGGTCTCGGCCGGGACGGTCGGCAGTCAGCCGATCGACGAGCCGGTCGATTTCCAGTTCACCCTCACGGCACGAGGTCTGCTCACGACTGCCGAGGATTTTGGCAATTTGGTCATAAAGGTTTTGCCCGAAGGAAATTATCTGCGTCTGCGCGACATTGCCCGAATCGACCTCGGCAGCCAGACCTACAACGTCGCATCTACCCAAAACGGCCGGAAGTCGGCTTCGATGGCGGTGTATCAGTCGCCCGGTTCCAATGCGTTGAGTGTCTCCAAGCTTGTCAGGGAAGAGATGGACAAGTTGACCGGGAATCTGCCGGCCGGTGTGCATTATGAGGTGGTTCTCGACACGACCGATTATGTGTCGGCTTCGGTCGATGAGGTGTTGAAGACATTTGTCGAAACGACACTTTTGGTCATATTGGTCATTCTGCTGTTCCTGCAAAACGGTCGGGCTGTCATCATACCATCGCTCACCATACCCGTTTCTCTGGTAACAACCTTTGCGGTCATGCACCTGTTTGGTTTCTCCATCAACATGCTGACCCTCTTCGGGCTGGTGTTGGCCATTGCCATCGTGGTCGACGATGCCATCGTGGTGGTTGAGAATACGACCCGCCTGCTCGATACCGGAAGGTATTCGACCCGTGAGGCGGTTATCCGGGCCATGGGCGAGATTACCGGACCGGTCATCGGGGTCGTGCTGGTGCTGATGGCGGTGTTTATCCCCACGGCTTTTGTGGCCGGCGTTACCGGCGAGCTCTACAAGCAGTTTGCCCTTACCATTGCGGCCGCGACATTTTTCAGCGGGCTCAATTCGCTGACCCTCACGCCGGCTCTCTGCGCCCTCTTCCTGCGACCGTCGGCTCCGACCCGGAATTTGGTCTATCGGGCTTTTGACAAGGGGTATAATCGTCTCGTGTCGGTATATACGTCGCTCGCCTCATGGCTCATACGGCGTCCGGTGTCGACGGCCGTGCTGTTTCTCCTCTTCTCGACCGCTGCGTTGCTGCTCTTTTGGCGGTGGCCCACTTCGTTTATTCCCGAGGAGGACCAAGGTTATTTTGTGGTGTCGGTGCAGTTGCCTCCGGCATCGAGCCTCCAACGCACCGAAGCGGTTGCGGCTCGGGTGGGAGCGTTATTGTCCGACTATCCCGAAGTGGTTTATTATACGGCCATCAATGGCTTTTCCTTGATACAGGGTGGCGAAAACTCCAATACCTCCACCTTTTTTGTGATTTTACAGAATTGGAACTTGCGCAAAGGGAAAGGAAGAAGCGTGTTCGATATTATCGCCGACTTCAACCGTCGCGTGCAGTCGGTCGAAGAGGCGGTCGTCTATGCGGTGAACCCTCCCGCCATTCCGGGACTGGGGGTGAGCGGCGGTCTGGCCTTGGAGCTGCAAGATCGGAATAACTTGGGAACGAACGAACTCGAAAATGCGGTCGATGCCTTGTTGGCGGCTACCTCAGAAACTCCTCAACTGGCTTCAATGAACAGTGCTTTCCAGGGAAACTCTCCCCAGTATTTCCTCCATATCGACCGCGACAAGGCCAAGATGCAGGGCTTGAAGATCGATGACATTTTCACGACTCTTTCGCTCTATTTGGGTTCGGCATATGTCAATGACTTTGTCGATTTCGGACGTGTTTATCAGGTGAAAATCGGGGCTGCTGCCGATAGCCGCGCCCGCATCGACGATGTGTTGAGGCTGAGCGTGCGCAATGCCGCGGGCGATATGGTGCCCTTTTCGTCGTTTACCACGATAGAAGAACGGCTGGGTCTGTCGACCGTGTCGCGTTACAACATGTATTCGGCGGCGGCCATTACGGCGGTTACCGCACAAGGATACAGTTCGCAGCAGGGTATCGATGCCGTGGAACGGCTCATCGACCGTGTGCTGGGTGACAATTTCGGTTATGAATGGACGGGAACCACCTATCAGGAGACGCAGGCCGGCGCGTCGATAAGTCTCATTTTCTTGTTGGCCCTGCTGGTGGTGTGGCTGGTGCTCTCGGCGCAGTATGAGAGTTGGACCACTCCGGTGGCCGTCCTGCTGGGTCTCCCGTTTGCCCTTCTCGGCGTTGTTGCCGGTTGCTTCCTTATGGGGCTGTCGGTGAGCATATACACGCAGATAGGCGTTGTCCTTCTCATTGCCCTGTCGGCCAAGAATGCCATTCTCATCGTCGAGTTTGCCCGCGATTACAGGGCGCAGGGCGAGTCGATAGAGCAGGCTGCCATCGAGGCCGGCCGGGTGCGTCTGCGGCCTATCCTCATGACCTCGCTCGCTTTTGTGTTGGGCGTGATGCCCTTGATTTTTGCTTCCGGTGCCGGAGCCGCAAGCCGCATCGCCTTGGGAACGGCGGTCGTCTTCGGCATGGCGGTGAACATGATATTGGGTACGTTGTTTATTCCCTGTTTTTATTGCCTGATGCAGCGCCTCGAAGAGCGGCTGTTCCGGCCGAAAAAGCAACGGCCGCCCGAGAGGAATACCTTGCCACAAGTTTAAGGAAATGGTATTCTGCGGCCCTTCTTGTTGATGTTACCAAGAACAAGCGGGCCTGAGCATTGCGCTCAGGCCCGCTTGTGTGTCGAATGGCCGATGATTCTATTCGTTGTAAGAGGGCAGGGGCGAGTAGTCGCGCGAGTAGCGGAGCATCTGCTCGGCATATCCCTCGTTGTACGATACGGTGATGTCGGTAATGTTGCCCTCGTTGTCGTAGACGGGGGTGTAGACCGGATTGACAAAGCCTTTGTAGGGCTTGATGCCCAAGTGGGTGTAGCGGTCGAGCACTTCGGCGTGCAGTTCGGGGTCGACTTTTACGCCGTAGGTTTCGACGAGGTTTTTCCCGGCCTCGTAGTCTCCGGTCGATTTGATGCGTTGTACCTCGGCCAGCAGTTCGCCGATGAGTGTGCGCATCTTTTCGTAGTCATTCACCACGACGTAGGTCTTTCCGTCGCGTTTTTTCAGTTCGAGTACCTTGTCGTCGGCACCCTTCTCCATAATCCAGCGGGCAATGAGCTGGCGGTTGCGCATGTGCGATTCCTCGATGTTCTTACCGGGAACGATGCGGGTGAGCTGTGTCATCAGGCCGTTCATCATGTAGCGGTAATATTCGGCTTTGTAGGCTTCGGCATCGGGGAGAAGTCCCAATTCGATGAGTTTGGCATCGGCCAGGAAATAGAGCGCGAAGAGGTCGGCACGGGTCTCTTCGAGTGTCGAGCTGTATGAACGCATGGCTTCGGGATTGGTGCCCGGTAGGAGTTTGCCCGAGCCGTGTCCGAGGCATTCGTGCAGGTCGGTATGGAGGTTGTCGACCAGGAATCCGTATTTCTCGACCAGTTTTCGTTCGGTGTCGCTCCACATGAATTCCTGGTTGAAGCCATTGCCTTGGGCGGCCTTGTCGTAGGCCGATGTGATGTTTTCGATGGTTACCGATTTCGAGCCGTGGATATGTCTTATCCAGTCGGCGTTGGGCAGGTTCACGCCGATGGGGGTCGACGGGTAGCAGTCGCCGGCGAGAATGGCGGCGGTGATGACTTTGGCCGAGACGCCTTTTACCTCTTCTTTCTTGAATGCCGTGTCGGTGGGCGAGTTGTCTTCGAACCACTGTGCGTTGGCGCTGATGATTTCGGTGCGGTGCGAGGCTTCAAGGTCTTTGAAGTTGACAATCGACTCCCAGCTGCCTTTCAACCCGATGGGGTCGCCGTAGACTTCGATGAATCCGTTGACGAAGTCGATGCGCGAGTCGAGGTCGGTCACCCACTGAATCGAGTATTCGTCGAAGGTTTTGAGGTCGCCGGTGCGGTAATAGTCGATGAGCAGGTCGATGACTTGGCGTTGCTTGTCGTTCTCGGCCACGGTCGAGGCTTTTTCGAGCCAGTAGACGATTTTTTCGATGGCCGCGCCGTAGTGGCCGCCTACACGGTTCACCTCTTCATAGATTTTCCCGTTGCGTTTTACCAGGCGGCTGTTGAGCCCGAACGAGGGGGGCATGGTGTCGCCGGGGGTCTTCATGGCATCGTAGAAAGCCTCGGCTTCGGCTTGTGTCACGCCGTCGTAGTAGTTGCTGGCCGATGTGGCGATGAGGTCTTCGCCGGCGGTGAGGTTCACGCGCTTGGCGAGGGTGTCGGGGTTGAAGATGACCGGGCAGATGTTTGCCAACAGTTCATCGGTGGTTCCGCCCTCTTGGAGGGGCAGGCTCTCGGCCGGCAGGGCGCGCACGGCCTCTTCGAAGAAGCTCTGGCTGAACTCGGGCGTGAATTTGTCGGTCGAGTAGTGGTGGTGGATACCGTTGGCAAACCACACTTGTTTCAGGTATTTCTCCAATGCCTTGAAGTCGGCACTTTCTTTGTCGCCTGCGTATTGGGTGTAGACGGCTTCGAGGGTGCGGCGTATGGGCAGGTTCCATTTGCCGTTTTGGTCGAAGAGTATGTCGCGTCCTTGCAGGGCGGCTTCGGTGAGGTAGTAGACGAGTTCTTTTTGTTGGAGCGAGAGCTCTTCAAAGCCCGGTACCCGGTAGCGGAGTATTTCGAGGTCGGCAAACTGCTCGACCGAGTAGTTGAACGCTTCGGCGTTTGACCGGTCGTCGTTTTTATCGGCACAGGCCGAAAGGAGGGTGGCTGTTATCATAGCGCAAAAGATTTTTTTCATCGTTCGGTGGTATTGGGGGTGAAACGGTTATTCGACATAGAGAACCAGCCCTTTCAGGTATTCGCCTTCGGGGTGGTAGATGTTTACGGGGTGGTCGGCCGGTTGGGTAAGCTGGTGCAGAATGCGCACTTTGCGACGGGCTTGTGCGGCGGCGCTGAATACGGCCAGGCGGAAATCATTCTTGCTCACCACCTGCGAGCAGGAGAAAGTGAAGAGCAGTCCGCCCGGTTGTATCTTTTCGAGCGCCAGGGCGTTGAGCTTGCGGTAGCCCTGCAAGGCATTGTGCAGCACCTTTTTGTGCTTGGCAAAAGCCGGCGGGTCGAGCACGATGAGATTGTAGCGGTCGCCCATCTGTTCGAGAAATTTGAAAGCGTCTTCGGCAAAAGCCTTGTGCCGCTCGTCGCCGGGGAAATTGAGCTCGACGTTTTTATTGGTCAGGTCGATGGCTTTCGACGAACTGTCGACCGAGTGCACCAGTCGGGCTCCACCCCGCATGGCTGCGAAGGAGAAGCCTCCGGTGTAACAGAACATGTTGAGTACCGTGCGGTCGCGGGAGTAGCGTTCGAGCAGGGCGCGGTTTTCGCGTTGGTCGACGAAGAATCCCGTCTTTTGGCCTTTCAACCAGTCGACGTAGAATTTCAATCCCCGTTCGGTGGCGATGTTTCCGCAGTCGCTGCCCACGAGATATTCATTGGTGGGGTCGAGCTGGGCCTTGTAGGGAAGTGTGGCCTCGGACTTGTAGAAGACGCTCTGTATCGTGTCGCCCATGACCTCCTGTAAAGCCCGGGCCAGCAGGTGGCGGGCATAGTGCATGCCCGGCGAATGGGCCTGCAAGACGGCGGTCTTGTCATAGATGTCGATAATCAGTCCCGGCAGGTAGTCTCCTTCGCCGTGTACGAGCCGGTAGGTGTTGTTGTAACCTTCCTCGATGAGCCCTACGCTGCGGCGCACGTCATAGGCCGCACGCAGTCGGTTCTTGAAAAATTCAAGGTCGATTTCTTCTCGGTCGAACGTGAGTATTCTCACCGTGATGCTGCCTATTTGGTAATGGCCCAGGGCGATAAATTCGCCTCGGCTGTCGCATACTTCCACCACGTCGCCCTCCTCGGGTTGTGCCGTCATGCTCTGTATGGCACCCGAGAATACCCACGGGTGGAATCGTTGCAGCGACTCTTCTTTACCGGGTTTCAGTTTGACTTGAACGTATTTCATGTTGGGTGTTTAAAAGAAAAATCGTATTACATCGTTGAGGTTGGCGTAAATCAACAGGGCAAACAACAGAACCATACCCGTGATTTGTGCATATTCCATAAATTTCTCGTTCGGCTTGCGACGGGCAATGACCTCATAGAGGAGGAAGAGCACATGTCCGCCGTCGAGAGCGGGAATGGGAAGTATGTTCATGAACGCCAGTATGATGGAGAGGAATGCCGTCATTTCCCAGAAGGCTTCCCAGTTCCATGTCGAAGGGAAGATGCTGCCGATGGTGCCGAAGCCTCCCAAACTGTTGGCGCCCTCTTTGGTAAACACATATTTGAAGTCGCCTACATAGCCGGCCAAGGTGTTGAATCCTTTCTTGATGCCTTTGGGTATCGATTCGAAAAATCCGTAGTAGATGGTTTCGGTGGGATAGAATACCGATGCCGGTACCAGCGATATGCCGATTTGGCCTTTGTCGTTGACGGCGACAGG